>CALLBH010000120.1 GCA_938001945.1 uncultured Robiginitomaculum sp. | reverse complement strand
ATCCGTCATTCACGCAGCCGATCATGTATAAAGCGATTAATGATCGCCCAAGTTCGCGCCAAGTCTACGCCGCGCGGCTCGTCGATGCCGGCGTGATTACCGAAGACGAACATCCAAAGATGGTCGACGAATTTTACGCGTTTCTCGACGGCGAATTTGATAAAGCCCAGAGTTATGAGACCAAAGCGCCGGATTGGCTGCAAGGCGTCTGGCAAGGCCTAAGCTTGCCCAGCGAGGGCGACGGTAAACGCCGCGGCGATACAGATGTGAAAATTGATATTCTTAAAGATATCGGCAAGCGCATTACGACGGTTCCAAACTCCGTCAATATTCACCGCACGTTGAAACGTATCATCAAGGCGCGTTCAGAAAAAGTGGAAAGCGGCGTCGATATTGACTGGGGCCTCGCCGAGCATCTCGCCTTTGGGACGCTGATTACAGAGGGCCATCCTGTGCGTTTGTCGGGACAAGACAGTGAGCGCGGAACATTCTCGCAGCGCCAAAGTCATTTTGTTGATCAGGTCAATGAAGAGAAATACACGCCGCTCAATACTTTGTCTGATGACCAAGAATATTATCAGGTTTTAAATTCGCATCTTTCCGAAGAAGCGGTTTTGGGATTTGAATATGGTTTTTCAGGCGCAGCGCCCAAAGCGCTGACGATTTGGGAGGCGCAATTTGGTGATTTTGCCAATGGCGCTCAGGTCATGGTCGATCAATTCATCAGCTCGGCCGAGCAAAAATGGCTGCGTATGAGCGGGCTCGTAATGCTCTTGCCGCATGGTTATGAGGGCCAAGGCCCGGAGCATAGCTCCGCCCGTCTTGAGCGTTACCTCCAGATGTGCGCCGAAGATAATATGCAGGTCACGAATATCTCGACTCCGGCTAATTACTTCCATGCGCTACGCCGCCAAGTGAAGCGTAATTTCCGCAAGCCTCTCATCAACATGAGCCCCAAGAGTTTGCTGCGTCATAAATTATGCGTTTCGACATTTGCCGAAATGGGCCCGGGCAGTGAATTCCATCGCCTGCTTTGGGATGATGCGGAATATGTGCCGGAAAAGAGTAGCATTAAGCTCACCGCTGACAGTAAAATCAAACGCGTCATTATTTGCTCGGGCAAGGTTTATTACGATTTGTTTGAAGAGCGTGAGAAGTTGGGCCGCAACGATATTTACTTCCTCCGCGTCGAGCAGTTCTACCCCTATCCCGGGGACTCAATGGAAAAAGAGCTGAGCCGCTTTAAAAACGCCGATATGGTCTGGTGCCAAGAGGAGCCAAAGAACATGGGCGCATTTGCCTTTATTGAGCCGCGTATTGAGGAGTCTTTAACCGCCATTGGCGCAAAGAATACGCGTGCACGTTATATTGGCCGTCCTGCTTCTGCCTCGACAGCAACAGGTGTTGCGTCTAAGCACAAAAAAGAGCAACAGGCTATTTTGGACGCTGTATTTGAAAAATAGACTGACCGGAGAGACTTATGGGAAATACACCCTTGATAACCGCTGTGCTATTGCTAGTCGTTTTGGCCGCAATCATATTCACAATTACGGCGTTGATTACGCGTAAAAAGAAATAATAGGTCAGATCATGACAGACATTACCGTCCCAAATGTAGGCGAATCCGTATCCGAAGTGACAATTGCGCAGTGGTTTAAAAAACCCGGCGACGCGGTGAAAAAAGACGAACCCCTTGTTGAGCTTGAAACGGATAAGGCGGCTCAAGAACTGGTGTCGCCCGAAGATGGTGTGCTCGAAGAGATTATCGCGGATGAAGGCGAGAACGTCGCTATTGGCGCATTGATCGCTAAATTATCCGGCGGGAGCGCTAAACCTGCTGCTGCGGAAAAGACGTCTGCGCCTAAAGCTGAAAAGACAGCGCCAAAGGCCGCTAAGTCGTCTTCCGGTGCATCGATCAATATTGACGTGCCCAATGTCGGCGAGTCTGTTTCTGAAGTCACAGTGGCGGCATGGATGGTCAAAGCGGGTGACGCGGTCGAGAAAGACCAAGCGATTGTTGAGCTAGAAACCGATAAAGCCGCGCAAGAACTCGTTGCGCCGCGCGCGGGCGTCATCACTGAAATTCTAATCGATGAAGGCGAAGTCGCCAAAATTGGCGATACGCTGGCCAAACTTGGCGAATCCGATAGCGCAGCGCCAAGCGGCGGTGAGGCTGGAAATTCTGCGGGCGACGAAGGCGGCGGTGTTGAAGTTTCTAAATCTGTCAATGAAGGCGTACCGTCAAATGGCACGGCCATGCCATCGGCGCAGCGCATCATCACAGAAAATAGTCTCGACGGTTCTGCCATTTCCGGAACAGGCCGCGGCGGCCGCGTGACCAAAGGTGACGCGTTAGAGGCTAAAGCTAATCCGCCAGCCGCGCCTGCGGCAAAAGCCCCGAGCGCGCCACCTGCGCCGCGCGAAATTGGCGCGCGCGAAGAGCGCGTGCGGATGTCACGTATTCGCCAGACCATCGCCCGCCGCTTGAAGGACGCGCAAAATACGGCGGCGATGCTGACCACATATAATGAAGCCGACATGAGCCACATCATGGCCATGCGCAGTCAGTATAAAGAGCTGTTCATCAAGAAGCATGGCGTCAAGCTTGGCTTTATGAGCTTCTTCGTGAAAGCCTGTGTTCAAGCGCTCAAAGATGTTCCATCTGTAAATGCCGAAATTGACGGCACGGATATCATCTTCAAAAATTACTACGACATTTCTATTGCGGTTGGCACGGATAAGGGGCTCGTGGTTCCGGTTTTGCGCGATTGTGACGCGCTTAGCCTTGGCGGCGTCGAAAAAGGTATCGGCGCGCTGGGCGCGAAAGCTCGCGACGGGAAGCTGTCTATGGCCGATATGTCGGGCGGCACATTCACGATTTCAAATGGCGGCGTCTATGGCTCTCTGATGAGTTCACCAATCCTAAACCCGCCGCAATCCGGCATTTTGGGGATGCACAAAATCGAGAAGCGAGCTGTTGTCGTTAATAATGAAATTGTCATCCGCCCGATGATGTATCTCGCGCTGTCCTATGATCACCGCATCGTTGACGGCAAAGAAGCTGTGACCTTCCTTGTGCGCGTCAAAGAGTGCCTTGAAGATCCAGAGCGTTTGCTCTTGGATTTGTAATGCGTTAGCCGCTGCGGCGGCTAACTACTTGAAATATCAAATATATTTCTGCGGTTTATGACAATTTTGTCATGAAGGAGCCTTTTTCTTGCCCTATTTCCCCGTTTTGCTTTGCGGGAAGCTAAAGGAGGCTTGAAATGCGTAACTTATTAATTCTTTCATCTGCCCTATGGATCATGGCACCCACAGCTTATGGTTCACCTGAAGAGACAAATGTGCGGTCTGAAGCCGTCGTCGAGACGCAACAGCAATCAGAGAGTCAAAGCGAGAATGCCTTAATCATAAGCACTGAGCTTATTGTTGGCGATCAAACGCAAGCGAATTCCGCTCCCTATGAGGAGCTTACAGCCGGACGAATATTCTCCGTGACTGTTGATGGCGGTCGTCGTGACAGCCGTGATGAGGTCTATGAGGAGGCCTTATATCTGGCTGCGAAAAAGACTGAGCGTAATGACTTTGAATGGTTTCGCGTCGTGAATAAGGAAACAGATCGGGAGACAATAAAGACGCGTGATCGCGATTCACGCGCCGAAGCACGCTTTGAACGCGTGCCGGAGCGCCGCTGTGGACTACTCAGTTGTAAAACCGAATATCGTACCCGGTATCGCGGTGAATTTGGCGCCGGGTTCCCGGAGCGTGAAGACACATTATATTCTGTAACGCTTGATTTTGAGATGGGTGTGGGGCCCGCGACTCAAGGTGGACGCATTTATTATTCCGACGAAATAAAGCGTGACTATCGCAAATAGTGTCATCAAAAATTTGACTGTTAAACCCCGGCCTTGGTCGGGGTTTTTCTTTGCGACAATGTCAGTCATGTGGCGATACTTTACAAAGCTGACAGAATGTCGCACATTAGGCGACAGTCCAGAGAGAGGGCGATAATTATAGGGGAGGCATTTATGTCAGAAACAGGTTCAGTCCGCGCGGCGACGCCGTGGTGGTTTTGGGTCATTAGCGGTTTAGCGCTAGTTTGGAATTTAATGGGCGTTATGGCGTTCTTTGTTGATTTATCGACCAGTCATGCAGATATGATTGACCTCTACGGTCAGAAGGTCGCCGACGCTGCTAAAGCACAGCCCGTCCTGATCACTGCCGCATATGGGTTGGCCGTATTTGGCGGCGCAATCGGGTGTTTGCTTCTACTCCTTCGTCAAAAATTGGCGATTTGGGCGCTACTTATTTCGCTACTCTGCGTGCTTATACAGCAAATCTATTCGCGGTTTATAATCGACATTATGGGCGAGTTTAGCATGGGTAATCAGATTATGTATGCCAGTATTCCCATTGTTGCGTTCTTCTTATTTTGGTTTGCGCGCAAAATGGCCGCAAAAAATATCATAACTTAGCCAAAGGGGACGATATGTCAGAGGAAATGAAAACCACGGTAGGGGCCCTGTTTTGGATCGTGGGCATCGCGCTTCTCGTTTGGAATCTATTTGGATGCGCCATATATTTAATGGATAAATTTGCAACGGATGCCGACTTGCTCGCCATGAAAAACGGTGAAGCCATGGTGGCGTCACGTGGAGTTTATCCGATATGGGCGACCGCGGCATTTGCCATTGCCGTGTGGGGCGGGCTTGTGGCTGTGGTCACATTGCTGCTCCGGATGCGTCTATCCGTCATGCTTTTTGTGATCTCTTTAGTTGCGGCATTAATTTGCTTCATACCCACTTTTACCATGCCAGTTGTAAAAGCCGCTGGCGGCAATACATATTGGGTCATGCCGGTCATCGTTGTTGTGCTCGGACTTTTCCAAATCTGGTGGTCGCGCCGTCAATCAGCCTTGGGGCATTTGTCTTAGAGGCAAATTTGACCTCAAATAACGCCGCTGCGGCGTTGCTAATACCCGCTCCGCGCGTTAGTCCGTCTTTAAATCAAAGACAGCTGATGCGCGGAGTTTTTTATGTCTGATACTTATGATGTTGTGATTATTGGCGGGGGGCCCGGGGGCTATAATTGCGCCATTCGGTGTGGCCAATTGGGCTTGAAAGTCCTCTGTGTTGAGAAACGCGCGAGCAAGAAACTTGGCGGCACATGCCTCAATGTCGGCTGTATCCCGTCCAAAGCTTTGCTCCACGCTTCTGAGCTTTATGAAGAAGCCAGCACAAGTTTTGCCGATATCGGTATCGACGTCACGCCGAAACTCAACTTGCCAAAAATGCTTGAGTCCAAAGCCAAGGCTGTTGAAGGTCTGACGGCGGGTATTGAGTTTCTCTTTAAGAAAAACAAAGTCGATCACGTCTTTGGCTTTGGTAAAATCACAGGCGCGAGCACTGTTGACGTTGGTGGCAAAGCCTATACGGCCAAGCATATCGTTATTGCGACAGGGTCCGAAGTGGCTAAGCTTCCGGGTGTTGAGATTGATGAAAAACAGATTGTGTCTTCAACAGGCGCGCTGGATTTGGACAAAGTGCCAGGCAAATTGCTTGTGATTGGCGCAGGCGTCATTGGCTTGGAACTTGGTTCTGTGTGGCGCCGCCTTGGCGCGGAAGTGACGGTTGTGGAATATCTGGATCACATCCTGCCGGGTATGGATAAGGAAGTTCAAAAACAAGCCACGCGTATTTTCAAAAAACAAAAATTCAAATTCGAGCTGGGCCGCAAAGTCACAGGGGTGACGAAATCCAAGTCAGGCTTGAAGGTCGCGACCGAAGCTAGCGCTGGCGGTAAGGGTAAAGATATTGACGCAGATGTCGTGCTGGTTTGTATTGGCCGTCGTCCATATACAGATGGCCTCGGACTGGATGCTGTGAATGTCAAAATGGATAAGCGCGGCTTTATTGAAACCGATCATTTCAAAACAAGCGGCGAGAATATTTGGGCGATTGGCGATTGCACCCATGGCCCCATGCTCGCGCACAAAGCCGAGGATGAAGGCACGGCCGTAGCTGAATTGATTGCCGGTAAAGCGGGACACGTCAATTATGATGTCATTCCGGGCGTAGTCTACACCAAGCCGGAAATCGCCACTGTCGGTAAAACCGAAGAGCAGCTTAAGGAAGAAGGCATCCCCTATAAAAAAGG
>CALLBH010000119.1 GCA_938001945.1 uncultured Robiginitomaculum sp. | reverse complement strand
CCCCTATATTCCAAACTGTTCTTTTGGTCGGGACGAGCGAGACGTTTCTCTATCGCCAAGAGACGGTATTGGATTCGGGCGATGTAGGGTTACGGCCTACGTTAAACGGGTTTGGGCCTATGACCCCGCTGGGGACATAGGACTTAGCGTGATGCTCATGCCTGGACACAGGAGGGCCGTGAGATACCGCCGCGAAGTTATCTCTTTGCGAAACACTATCCATTCGGTCTCCTGCAAGGAGACTGGCTTCGCGGGCTTCCCGCATTTTTGAGGCGCGCGGTGTTCAAACCGCCCGAAAGGGCGCATGCGCGAGCGTCTAGCGAGCGTGTAGGTTTGAACACCGACATGCACTCGAAGGTAAACCGTGACGACTTGATGCGTCACCGCACACTTCCCCATGCCAAATCGATAGACGCCACATTCAAAGCGCGTTAGGAAACTTATATGTCGAACACGCCCGAATATTCCGTCTCTGAACTCGCCTTTGCGCTTAAGCGCACGGTTGAGGAAACTTACGGCCGCGTGCGCGTGCGCGGGGAGCTTGGCCGCGTCACTGTCGCAAAATCCGGTCATTGTTATCTGGACGTTAAAGACGACAAAGCTGTGATCAATTCGATCATTTGGAAAGGCGTCGTGTCGCGCCTGCCTGTCGCGCCCGAAGAAGGCATGGAAGTCATTTGCGAAGGTAAATTATCGACCTATCCGGGACGCTCAAATTACCAACTTATTATTGATACGCTGGAACCTGCGGGCCAAGGCGCGCTGATGGCGCTGTTTGAGAAGCGTAAAAAAATGCTCGCCGCCGAAGGATTGTTTGCCGCCGAGCGCAAACGCGATCTGCCATTTCTGCCCAAGACCATTGGCGTTGTGACATCACCCACCGGCAGCGTCATTCGCGATATTTTGCACCGGATCGAAGACCGTTTCCCGAGCCATGTTTTGGTCTGGCCAGTCCTTGTTCAAGGCGACCGCGCGGCGGAGCAAATTACGGCAGCGATTAAGGGCTTTAACGCCATAGATGAAGGATATGGCGTTCCTAAACCCGACGTTTTAATTATTGCGCGCGGGGGCGGCTCGCTCGAAGATCTGTGGTGCTTTAACGAAGACATTGTCGCCCGCGCCGCAGCACAGTCCGATATTCCGCTAATCAGCGCGGTGGGTCACGAGACCGATTGGACATTGATTGATTATGTCGCCGATTACCGCGCGCCGACGCCAACGGGCGCGGCCGAAGTCGCGGTGCCTGTGCGATCTGAGTATTTAGAGACTATCGATGATTATCAACTCCGCCTGAGACGCGGCTTAACGCGCCTCGTCGCGGATAAAGCAAATAGCTTGAAAGCAGAAAAGCTGCCGCGCCCCGAGACATTATTGTCTGCCCCGCAGCAGCGTTTGGATTTAGCCGCCGCGCGATTACCCGCGCCGCAAAATCTATTTGCGCCCCTACGTCAGCGCTTGATGGATGTATCGGCGCGCCTCCCGCAGCTCTCGCAAATCACCCAAGGCGCGCAGCGCGGCTTATCGGATTTATCCGCGCGTCTCACCCCCGCTTTGCGTATGGGGTTATCGCGTCATCGCAGCGCCCTAACAGCGCAGCGTCTTAGTTCAGCGTCGCTATCACGGCAAACATCGCAGGCCGCAGAGCGCCTCGCGCGCGCGCAAGCGCGTATGGCCCGCGCGGCGCAAAATGATTTAAGCCAAAAACAGCAGCGCCTCTCGCGGGCTTCTGCCCTGCTCGGCGCATTCAGTTATCAAGCCACGCTCTCGCGCGGCTATGCCCTCGTGACGGATGATAGCGGCGCCATTGTTCGCGACGGAGCAACGCTTGCCGCCAATGATGCTATAAGTCTGACCTTTGCGGGTGACGTCAAACGTGGGGCCGTCATTACCGATGGCAAACCACACAAGACAAAAAACAAGAGCCGCGTATCGACCGCAGGTCGATCCGGGAATAAAAATGACCAATCGCAGATGGGACTCTTTTAGTTTTACCTGCTTACCCCTAGAGTGAGATAATGAATTCAGGACCAAATTTTTCAGGCGAAGCAAAAGTGCATTATGCCTCCTCCGATTTCCTTATCATGGAACCGGGCGCCTATGTGCTCTGCGCCGTGACAAGCGAGCGCATCCCCGTTGACCAATTAAAATATTGGTCCGAAGATTTGCAGGAGGCTTATGTCGATGCAAAGGCGAGCACGAAGCGGTGGCAAGAGACGCAGAACAAGGCGGCAGTTTAATGCGCGTTGCGGTGGCCACGCTCGCGCTGTTTTTGGCGGCATGTTCAAGTGAAGCGCAAGACACGCAGGTTGCGGAGCCTGTTGTGCCCACGCCGCAGCTTAAATCTGAAACTGTTCAAGTCCCTCAAATCGACATGCCCGAGTTAGAATTGGAAAATACAAATCCATTAGGCTTTGGTGATAGATCACCACCGACAGATTACGCGCCTCCTCCCTTACCCGAATGCTCAGACTCTATGGTTGCCGGAGGCATGATGCTTTGCACGACCGAGCCGAACGCATCTATCCGATTTGGAGACATAAAGACCGTTTCTGACGCAGAAGGTAAATTTATTATTGGCTTTGATAGAGATACTTCGGGTCAAAAAGAATTCACTGTACGCTTCCCTGAAAATTCAAAGTTTAGTGGCCAAATAGCTGTTTTAAAATTCGACGTTAAACCCCGCGACTGGGACATCTCGCGCATTGATGGTCTCCCGAAAAACCAGGTCAGCGAATATACGCCCGAAGAGCTAAAGCGTATTCGCGCCGCGACCGCCCGCAAGAAAGTTGGTTTTGCCAGCCGCGTTGACACTGTGCGTTTAACTGAGGCGGGTTTTGCCTCGCCTGTTGCCGACTATACGAAGACAACAAATTTCGGCGCGCAGCGCATATTGAACGGCATTGAAAAGCGCCCGCATTACGGGGTCGATATGGCGGCGCCGGCAGGGACAGCAATCACGGCTCCGGCAGGCGGCGTCGTCAGCCTTGCGGATGATGATATGTATTTCGAAGGTAGCCTGATCATGATCGATCACGGCCAAGGCCTGATTAGTTATTACCTGCACATGCAAGACGTATTGGTCGAGGATGGACAAATCGTCGCGACAGGTGACCTCATCGGGACTGTCGGTTCCAAAGGCCGCTCTACAGGCCCTCATTTATGTTGGCGCTTGAAGTGGCGCGGTCAAAACCTTGACCCTGAATTGCTGACAAAATGGGCCGATAAATAAAATCCGCAGAGATTCATCCTTGTTTCTCAAAAATAGGATATATTTATTTCACAGCAAATAATTACGTTTCCAAGCTTATAGACTGTGGTGGAAATCGTTCAAATCTAGGAAAAGAAACGCAGGCGTATGTCAATACGGCAAGGGTCTTTGACGACGAGTTGGGCGGTTTACGCCATAGTCTACCCTGTGCGGCCCATTATGTAGTCTTG
>CALLBH010000118.1 GCA_938001945.1 uncultured Robiginitomaculum sp. | reverse complement strand
CCAAACCCGCACGGGTAAACGCACGGCGCGCGCCGCGCTTAAAATTGCGGTCGACATGGCCCGTGAAGGCATGATTACCGAAGACGAAGCCGTGATGCGGGTTGAACCTGCTTCGCTGGATCAACTTCTTCACCCGACGCTTGATCCTGACGCGCCGCGCGACATAATCGCGACGGGCCTTCCGGCATCACCCGGCGCGGCGATTGGCACAGTCGTGTTCTCGTCTGATGAAGCCGAGACGCTGTCCAAGGGCGGACAGAAAGTCCTTTTGGTGCGTGTTGAAACCTCACCCGAAGATATTCACGGCATGCATGCCGCGCAGGCGATTGTAACGGCGCGCGGGGGCATGACCTCTCACGCCGCCGTTGTGGCGCGCGGCATGGGCACGCCATGTGTGTCTGGCGCGGGTCAAATTCGCATTGACTATGACGCGCAGGAATTTTCCGTAATGGGCCGCGTCGTCAAAGCCGGTGAGACGATTACTGTCGACGGCGCATCGGGCCAAGTCCTCGCGGGCGAAGCGAAAATGATACAGCCGGAAATGAGCGGCGATTTCGCCACGTTAATGGCGTGGGCAGACGCCAAGCGCACGCTACGCGTTCGCACTAATGCCGAAACTCCGCTGGATGTTCAAACGGCCAAAGATTTCGGCGCAGAGGGCATTGGCCTGTGCCGTACGGAGCATATGTTCTTTGAGGCGTCACGCCTGGGTTATTTCCGTGAAATGATTCTGGCCGAAGACGAGCAAGGCCGCCGCGCGGCGCTGGATAAAATCCTGCCCGTGCAGCGCGATGACTTCGCCGCAATATTCCGCATTATGGGCGATCTGCCCTGCACAATTCGCTTGCTCGATCCGCCGCTCCATGAATTTTTGCCGCACGGCGAAGATGATGTGAGAGCCGTTGCCGAGGCGACGGGATTGCCTGTGGGTGACCTCATGGCGCGGGCGCGCGAGCTTGATGAGAGTAATCCCATGCTCGGCCATCGCGGTTGCCGCCTTGGGATTAGCTATCCGGAAATTTATGAAATGCAGGCCCGCGCAATATTAGAAGCGCAGGTCGTGGTAGGTAAAGAGACAGGCAAAATGCCTGTGGCCGAGATTATGATCCCTCTGGTGAGCGTATCGAAAGAGCTTGAAATTCTTGCCGGCAAGATCGCGGCAGTTGCCAAAGAGGTGGACGGTAATCCGGAATATATCATCGGCACCATGATTGAGTTGCCCCGCGCAGCCTTACGTGCTGGCGAGATTGCGCAAACGGCGGAGTTCTTTAGCTTTGGGACAAATGACCTGACGCAAACGACATTTGGCCTCTCGCGTGATGATGCCGGGCGATTCTTACCGGATTATGTCGCCCAAGGCATTTTGGAGAAAGACCCCTTTGTGACACTGGATCAAAACGGCGTTGGTGACCTGATTGAGATTGCCGCGCAGCGCGGCCGCAAAACCCGCAAAGACATGAAAATGGGCATTTGCGGGGAACATGGCGGCGATCCCGCATCGATTCGGTTTTGCCATAATGCAGGCTTAAATTACGTCTCGTGCAGCCCATATCGCGTCCCAATTGCCCGCCTCGCGGCGGCTCAGGCGGCTATTTCCCAAAATTAGGTGGTGCTTTCTAACATCTGACCTTAGGTGGTATCAAATGTTACGAATAACGAAGCCTTAACCATAATCGGCTTTTAGAGGGCTGTGTGACCTATATCACGCGAGAATAAGGTGGGCTGCGCTAGGTTGCGGTCTTAATAATGTCTTAATTTAGGACTTGATTGGCGCAAAATTCGCATTATGTCCCCCTAGACAAAGTTGATGGCCCGCATCATGGCCCCCCGAAATGATGTTGGAGATGAGTATGACGCAGCGAATTTTACGCTACGCAGGACCTGGATTAGCTTTTACGGCCGCATTTGCCGCGGTCGCAGCTTTGCCTGTCATCAGCAATGGCGCGTCTTCGCATGCCTTGCCTGCGCAGGTTCAAGCCTTTGATGCTTTCGAGGCCTCGCCTGTCATGCCGCAAGACGCCGGCGCGAAATTTGCGGCTTTGCATTTAGAAACAAGCGCGGCGCAGCGCGATAATCTGGCGCTATCCGGTCTGCCTGTTTTAAATTACAGCGCGATTAAGAATGCAGAATTTGCTCAATCGGAGCGCATGTGTATGGCTGAGGCGATTTACTATGAATCGCGCAGTGATCCTTTATCGGGTCAAAAAGCTGTCGCTGAAGTGGTGATGAACCGCGTGGTGTCCAAACATTTCCCGAATACAGTCTGCGGTGTTGTCTATGAAGGCTCAGAGCGCAGTACGGGCTGTCAGTTCTCATTTACATGTGACGGATCACTCGACACGCCCGCAGCAGGTAAAGCTTGGGGCCGCAGCGTTCGAATTGCTGATTATGCATTATCCGGCGCGCACAAGCCAATGACGGCCAAATCCACGCATTATCATACGATGCAGGTCAACCCTGTCTGGTCTGGGACATTGACGCCGACACGCAATATTGGGTCGCACCAATTTTACCGTTTTAAAACCCGCCGTGAGCGGGATCGGGATATCGCGCTCGCCCCGTAATCTGCGCACATTTCTGCGACTTTTATTTCAATTTTGAAACTCCGCCTTGCCTCTGCGCGTAATGTTCTTACGAGCAATGCAATCACATGCGCTGGAGACTCATATGCCTATTCAGACCCTAAACCCTGCAACCGAAGACGTTGTCAAAACCTTCCCCGAACATAGTGACGCCGAAGTTGACGCCGCTATTGCCAAAAGCGTTGCAGCATACCGCGAAATTCGCGCATGGAGTTTTGACAAGCGCGCCAAGAGCATGCGCAAGGCGGCCAAGATCTTAGACGATGAAGCCGAAGCGTTTGGAAAAATCCTGACTCTCGAAATGGGGAAAACACTGACGGCGGCGATTGCAGAAGTAAAAAAATGCGCGTGGGTGTGCCGTTATTATGCCGACATGGCGCAGGAACATCTCGCCGATGAAATGGTGGAAACCGACGCGGCGAAGTCTTACCGCGCCTACCTTCCCATTGGCCCCGTCTTGGCGGTCATGCCGTGGAACTATCCGTTCTGGCAAGTTTTCCGCTTTGCCGCGCCTGCGCTAATGGCGGGGAATACGGGCCTGCTGAAACATGCGTCTAACGTCCCGCAATCTGCGCTACTCATTTCTGAAATATTTGAGCGCGCGGGCTTTCCCGATGGCGCGTTTCAAACGCTGTTAATTGGCGGGGCAAAGGTCGAGCGCGTCTTGCGCGATAACCGCGTTCAGGCGGCAACACTTACAGGGTCGGAGCCTGCGGGAAGCGCCGTGGCCGCAGTCTGCGGAGAACTGATTAAACCTACCGTATTGGAATTGGGCGGTTCCGATGCGTTCATTATCATGCCGTCAGCCGATTTAGATAAAGCCGTCGAGGTTGGTACCAAAGCCCGCACGCAAAATAATGGACAAAGCTGCATCGCGGCGAAACGTTTCATCATCCATGAAGATATTTATGAAGACGTCAAAGCGCGCTTCGTCAAAGCGTTTCGAGGCCTAAAAATTGGCGACCCCATGGACACAGACACGGATGTCGGGCCGCTTGTTTCTGAGCAAGCCCGCAAAGATATTGCGGCTCAAGTCGAAACTGCGATCACCCAAGGTGCAGACCGGGTCTGGGGCGGGGATGTCATGGACGGCGACGGGTTCTATTTCCGCCCGGGCATTTTGGAAAATATCGAAAAAGGCAATATTGCCTATAGCGAGGAGATTTTCGGCCCTGTCGCGCTACTGTTTAAAGTCAGCTCGATTGATGACGCCGTCACGCTTGCCAATGACAGCCCTTTCGGTCTGGGCTCGGCAATATTTACTCAAGATAAAGACGAACAGCAAAAGGCTATCCGCAATATCGACGCGGGCGCAACCTTTGTAAATTCCATGACCAGTTCTGACCCGCGCCTTCCCTTTGGCGGCACGAAACGCAGCGGCTATGGCCGCGAGCTGGCCGCGGAAGGCATCCGCGCCTTTTGTAATTGCAAAACGGTTTCGATTGCGGGCTAGTCATATTCCAGCCCTGCCTTATAAAGGGGCAGGGAGAGCATTATGAAATTTGTAAAATGGGCTGTTGGAATTATCGCCGTGCTGACTGTCGGCGTATTGATTTATTGCTTCGATCCACTCTCCAACCTTTCCGCCGAAGACCTCGCAAAAGATGCGGCAAATTACGACGTTGAAATCATCCGCGATGAATGGGGCGTGCCGCATATCATCGGACCGCGCGATGTTGATACATCATTTGGTCTTGGTTTTGCCCATGCCGAGGATGATTTTGAAACCATCCAAATCTCTGTTGCCGCCGCGCGCGGGGAAATGTCACGTTACATCGGCATGGACGGCGTGCCTGTTGATGTCATTGTTGAGATGATGGATGTTTGGGGCCGCATTGACCGCGACTACGAAACAAAAGTGTCTGCCCATACCAAAGCGATGGCGCGGGCCTATGTTGCGGGCGTCAATCTCTATGCTTCGCAAAATCTGGACGCGACATGGGCGGGCCTAGCCCCCTTTACAGAGCAGGACGTAATTGCAGGCTTTGTGATGAAGACGCCATTTTTCTACGGATTTGACGGCGATATTTCAGAGCTATTTTTAGGGACGCGTAATGTTGAGCTGGCTCTCGATCCCGCCGGAGATCGTGACGCATTCAACATGAGTAAGCCCGCGCCATTCGCGCGTGGCTCCAACGCCTTTGCGGTTACGCCAGAGCGTAGCGGCGATGGCGTGACGCGGCTCTTTATCAATTCACATCAACCGCTGACGGGGCCTGTGGCGTGGTATGAAGCGCATACAATTTCGGGCGAGGGCATGAATATCCAAGGCGGATTATTTCCGGGAACGCCTGTCGTGCTGTGCGGATTTAATGAACATTTAGGCTGGGCCAATACAGTGAGCGAGCCCGATTTGGTGGATACGTACCGCCTCAAACTGAATCCGGATAATAAAAAGCAATATATGCTGGATGGGCAGTGGGAAGATTTCACATATCGCAAAGCGAGGCTGAATATAAAGCTCTTTGGCCCCTTTGCATTTAAGGCGTGGAAAACGGTCAAAGTCTCCAAGCACGGCCCAGTAATTGATACGGATAAAGGCCCGATTGCCGTACGTTTTGCAGGCCATGATGAAGTGCGCCAGCTCGATCAATATGTGGCGCTGGGTAAAGCGACAACGCGCGAAGAATTTATGGACGCGATGGAAATTCACGCTCTGCCGAGCATCAATTATGTCTATGCCGATAAGGTCGGCAACATCGGTTTTGTGCACAATGGCCAATATCCGAACCGCGTTAGCGGTTGGGATTATAGCGGAGATTTGCCGGGCGATCGCAGCGATCTCATATGGACGGATTATCGCCCCTATGACCAAACGCCGATGCTATTTAATCCACCCAGCGGGTTTTTGTATAATGCCAATAATACGCCTGTCTCGGCGACTGACGGGGCCGGTAATTTGCGGTTCGAGGACTTTCCGCCCGAGATGGAATTACAAACGAACATGACTAACCGCGCAATGCGGGTGCTCGAGCTTACAGATGGAACGACGCCCATATCGCGCGAAACACTCCTTGCGATGAAATTTGATACAGGTTTTGCCGTTGGTTCCTTGGCGGACCAAGTTGTGCAGAACGTGTTAGCCGAAGAGTTTGAAGACGGCTCTGTTTATGACAACGCTCAGGCGCATCTCGTCGATTGGGATATGAGACTCCCCAAAGATAGTCGCCACGGCGCGCTCGGGATGCTCACCGTTCTGGACGCTGTTGTTGAGAAATATACGAGCAATGCACCGGACACGCCGCGTCAAGAATTTATGGACGCTGTCGATTATTTGTTGACGCATCATGGCCGCTTTGATCCCGAATGGGGGGAGGTGAACCGCCTGAAACGCGGTGACACCAATTTACCAATCAGTGGCGGGGCGACGACATTGCGGGCAGTGTACCCCGAAGAACGCCGGGATGACGGGCAACTCCACATGAGCGCGGGTGATAGCTATATCGCGCTAATCGAATGGGACGCGGCGGGACAACAATCCGCGGATGTTGTCCATTATTTCGGCTCGGCGATTATAGACGAGACATCGCCGCATTATGATGATCAAACTCCACTTTTTACAAATGAGAAGTTTCGCAAAGCGCTGATCACCGAAGACGACGTTCGCACGGCGGCGGTCGAGACATACCGTCCGGGGCAGAGATAATGCCGAGTGTTCTGTATGTGGCGCTGGGCGGAGCAATCGGCGCGAGCTTGCGATATGGTCTGGGCAAAGCCGCGTTTAAAATAAGCGGTCCGGGTTTTCCGTGGGGGACATTTGCAGCCAATATTTTAGGCGGATTTTTCATGGGGCTTCTTGTCGGGTGGCTCGCGCACCGCGTTTCGGGCGGCGAGAATTTACGCCTATTCCTCGGTGTCGGCCTGCTCGGCGGGTTCACCACTTTTAGTGCCTTTTCGCTGGAGAGCTGGATGATGATTGAAAAGAAAGCCTACGCTTTGGCGGCAGGCTACATTAGCGCCTCAGTTATCCTATCAATTTTCGCGTTATTCATGGGGCTTATGATTGCGAGACGGGCATTTGCCGTCTAAGACGCCGCCATGAGCGCAGTCCAAATTCTTACCGTGCCCGAGGGCGACGATGACACGCGTTTGGACCGATGGTTCAAACGTCTCTTTCCGCATATTCCGCATGGCCGTGTTGAAAAGCTTCTGCGTACAGGACAATTGCGCGTCGATGGCAAGCGCGCCAAAGGGAATTACCGGCTTCAAGCGGGCCAGAGCGTACGCGTCCCGCCGCTGCCTGACCCTGTTGAGGGGCGCGATGAAAAACCGAAATTGCATGATGATGAAGTCCGCCTTATCCGCGGCATGATTATATATGAAGATGAGAGCCTGTTTGCGCTCAATAAACCTGCCGGTCTTGCCGTGCAGGGCGGAACGAAAACCAAAGACCATATTGACAGATTACTTCCAGCGCTAGGTGACGGCGCGCGCCTTGTGCATCGTCTTGACCGTGATACCTCCGGCGTTTTGATTGTCGCTAAAAATGCCAAGGCCGCGAAAATGATTAGCGCTTCCTTTGCCTCGCGCAAAGCCCGCAAAACTTATTGGGGAATTACCAATGGATTGCCGCGCCCCGCCGAGGGCGAGATTAAGGGCTATATCGCCAAAGGTATTCGCGATAATTCATTTGGCAATGAGCTGTCCGGCCAAGAGATTATGGTCGCTGTGCGCCACGGCGCGCCGGGCGCAAAATATGCGCGCACGCAATACCAGGTCGTTGCCAAGGCAGGCACAAAAGGGGCGTGGGTTGTCATGTATCCCCATACCGGCCGCACCCATCAACTCCGCCTGCATATGCAATTGCTCGGCGCGCCGCTTGCGGGGGATCCCAAATATCTAACAGACAGACCGCTGCCCGAGAGTCTCAATAAACGCCTACATCTTCACGCGCGTGAATTATCCTTGCCGCTCAGTAATGGCAAAACACTGACCTTTACCGCCCCCTTGCCGGATCATATTTCGCATGCGTTCGATATATTTGGCTTTGATCAAAAGATGCCTATTCCTAAGATGGAGGAGATGCTGTGAGTGACGAAATAGAAAAAGCGCTAGCGGGTGCATTTGAGCATTATAATAACAAAAAATATGACGTGGCCGAGCAATGGGTGAGTAACATTCTTGCTCCTAACCCCTTTCATGTTCGGGCCTTGCATTTGGGCGCAATGATTGCGTCTGAACGCGGCGATCACGCCGCTGCGCAGTCGCGCCTTCAAACCGCATATTCGAAAAAACCTAATGATCCGGAGCTGCTGACGACTTTGGGAGACATACAATCCAAACAGCATGATTATACGCGAGCTGAAATGGCCTATCGCATGGCCATTCAAGTTGCTCCGGGGATGATTGCGCCGCGTCAGAATTTGGCTTTTATTTTAGCGCGCCAGAACCTGCCTACAGCAGCGATAAGAGAATTTGACATACTTATCATAATGCAACCCAATAATGCGAATTTTCAGATTGGGCGCATTTATGCCCTCCGAGATTCAGGGCAAACAGAATTGGCGCTGAAGGCCATAGAAGCGCTCGGTGAAGGCCGCATGGAGAAAGGCCGTGAAGCTCTGTTAAAGGCGCAATTGGCGATGGATTTAGGAGAGATGGATGCTCTCGCAGGTCACGCACGTCGAGCTTATCTTGAAGATGATAAAATGGGTGCGCAGGCATTAACAGTTGCCGTGCAGGGCCTAGCCATGGCCGGAGAAAAAACGGCTGCACTCTCCACTGCAAATGATGCGCTGAAAGAGACACGCGGAGGGCCAAATCTCATGGCTGCGGCGGGCCGTGCGCTTTATGACTTGGGGTATGAAGATGATGGCGCGCAGGCACTTAAAAAGGGGCTAAGTAAATTCTCTAATGCGCCCTCAATTTTGGCCGTTCAAGCTGAAAAGGCTTTGGAAAATGGTGATGCTGAGACGGCCTACATACTTGCGCGCAAAGCACTCGGCTCGCGTCCAGGTGATAATACCATAACGCCTGTTTTTGCGCGTGCTGCGTTGGCGGCGGATCACATAGAAGAAGCCATGATTGCGGCCGAATCTGCGTTAAAAATTAGTCCAAATAATCAATTCTGGATTGCTGTTCTCGCGACCGGGGGGCGCCTAAAGGGGCAAGATTATAAGTACTACTATAATTATGATCAATTTGTTCGGCCTTACGACCTAACAGCTCCGGTGGGTTATAGAAATATGGCCGAATTTAATGGAGCCTTGTCTAAAACGCTCAACAATCTGCATGGCTATAAAGATGCTCCGCTTTATCAATCTTTGCGAATGGGTACGCAGACGCATCATGATTTACGATTCTCAGACAACCCTGTCATACAGGCGTTTTTCTCAATGCTTGAGAAACCGATTAGCGAATATATGGACGCAATCGGGCAAGACCCGAAACATCCGCTGACGCGCCGTAATAGCGGGAAGTATCGCCTAAGCGGGGCATGGTCAGTACGCCTGACGGCGGGCGGGCATCACGTTAATCACGTCCATCCGCAAGGCTGGATATCCAGCGCTTATTATGTCGATGTGCCAGATGAAGTCGAGGACGAGACCGCCAAGAATGGCTGGATCGGATTTGGTGCGCCGCCGCTTGACATTCCTGAGATCGCCGAGCCAGAATTGATGATAAAACCCAAGCCCGGGCGTTTGGTTCTTTTCCCGTCATATATGTGGCATGGCACATTGCCGATTACGGGTGACAAGCCGCGCCTGACGCTACCCTTCGATGTTATTCCTGCCCCGTGAATAGGCCACTCGCCATATGGGATGTTGATGGGACGCTGATTGATAGCCGTTTCATGATCAATGCGGCCATGGAAGGGGCGTTTCGCCTTTGCAACCTCACGCCGCCAACATATGAGCAAACCCGAAAAATTGTCGGCTTGTCACTTGATGTGGCGATAGACCGCCATGCGCCGCGCGAGATTGATGAGCGCGGCCTCGCGGCATTAGTTGAAGCTTATAAAACGGAATTTGTGAAACTCCGTAATAGCAATAAAGAGCTTGAGCCGCTTTACGCGGGTATGGCGGATATTTTGGTTGATCTGAAATCTGCGGGCTGGGCGCTGGGGATTGCGACGGGTAAATCTCGGCGCGGATTAGAGGCGGTTATGACGCGTCTGGTTTGGGGAGATTTGTTTGAGGCCAACTACTGCGCCTCTGATGGCCCGGGCAAGCCGCATCCCTTTATGGTGCAAGCGAATTTAGTGCAGACCGATACACTCCCGCAGCATGCCGTCGTGATCGGCGATACAAGCTTTGACATGGCTATGGCGAAGGCCGCAGGCTGCGCGGCATTTGGCGTAAATTGGGGTTTTCACACCGGAGACGAAATTCGCAGCGGCGGGGCAGATGTTATTTTTGATACGCCCGCAAAATTACGCGCCGCTCTGTTTGATTTTGCCGCGTCCAAGGCCGCATAATGGCGAAGCGCTTTTATAAATCTGTTTCGGTGAAGCCAGTTGATCAGGCCTATGGCGTATTTCTGGACGAGCGCGAATTAAAGACGCCTGGGCGCAAAGCTCTGCATCTTAAAACGCAGGCCTTAGCCAAATTAATTGCGGCGGAATGGGATGCGCAAGACGGCGAGATTAAACCTGAAACTATGCCCGTGACGCGACTGCTCAATGTCGCGATAGAGCGCACGCCAATCAACCGCGATGAGCTATGTAAGGAAGTCGCGAAATATCTGGGTACGGATTTAACTTGTTACCGCGCGGCGACGCCTTTAGATTTAGTCGAGCGGCAGTCCATGGCATTTGACAATGTGTTGGCATGGGCCGATAAAATTCACGGGATAAAGCTCAAGACCACCGAAGGTCTGCTCACGGCCCAAGCCGAGACCATGACGCGGCGCGGCGCAGATTACGCCGCCGCCCAAGATGATCTACGTCTAACTCTGCTTGTGCATTTCACCGCCGTCTTTGGCTCAGCAATTTTAGCGATGGCCGTTATGGACGGGCATCTGTCCGCCGAAGACGCGCTCGCCCGCTCGCGCACCGATGAGCTCTTCCAAATTGAGCGCTGGGGCGAAGACGAAGAGGCCGCAGAGCGCACGCAAAATATCCACGTCGAAACTCTCGCATTGGCTAAGGTTCTGGACGCAATATGAGAGCGCTGTTTGCGACGGCATTACTGCTGGGCTGCGTTCCTGTTTGGGCGCAGG
>CALLBH010000117.1 GCA_938001945.1 uncultured Robiginitomaculum sp. | reverse complement strand
GCCCCATGTTAGGCGCTTTCCCACGATTATTAAAAAGCACAGTGTTCAGGCTCAGTCTGATCGCTGCCACTCTTTTTATTGTTTCATCACTTATTGTATTGGGCTATATCTATTACGCGACTGTGACGACAGAGCTGCGAGATGTTGATCGTGACATCACCACAGAGTTAGATCAACTCGAAGAAATTTACAGAGAGTCAGGTACTGGAGGCCTAAACCGCGAAATTATTTATCGCATGGCGCCTGGGACACCGAACTTGTACATTTATAAGTTCGGAAATGACTTTACGGCTAATCTGGCCGCGCCTGCCCGATTCGAGGAAACGAATAGTCAAGATAGCGTCATTAAATTTGAGCGTGTTCTGCCAGCAGGAACAGGTGGCTTCGAAGGTGCTACGATCCGGAGGGCCCGCGCGCGAATTCGGGTTCTATCGGCGGATACATTCGTATTGGTTGGACGTGAGGTTGAAATTACCTTGCAGGCCGCTGAGCGCGTTCAAGGGGCTTTATTTATAGCGGCGGGAATGTCTTTAGCGCTAGGTCTCGCTTCGGGGATATATGTTTCCGGTCGTTTTGCGCGGCGGATCGATAGTTTGAACCGATTGGCGACAGGTATTCGCGGTGGAGATTGGGCGCGCCGCGCGCCTTTATCTGGCTCAGGTGATGAGCTTGATGATCTCGCCGAGCATTTGAATGGAATGCTGGACCACATCAATTCTCTGATGAAAGCCATGCGTTATGCTGGCGATAGTATCGCGCATGACTTACGTAGCCCGCTTACCCGGTTACGCACGCGGCTTGAGACGTCGGCTAACGAGGTCAAAGATCCACTTGCGCGGGGTAAATTGATTGACGCAGCCGATGATGCGAGCGAGCTTCTACAAACATTTGACAGCGTATTGCGTATTGCCCGATTAGAAGCGGGTGATCGGCGCGAGTTACTCGCGAGTGTTGATCCCAAACCGCTTCTTGATGATCTGGCGGAGCTCTATGAATTGTCCTTTGAAGATGCAGGCCTCACGTTTGAAACGCGTATCAGCGACGTTACGCCAATTTTTGCTGATCGAGGATTGCTATCCCAAGCGGTCTCAAACCTTTTGGAAAATGCGATTAAATATAATGACCCCGGCGGGACCATTGCGCTGGAGCTGCGCAAGAACAGACAAGGGCGCGTAATCATTGCCGTTATAGATGATGGACCCGGTATTCCAGAGGCGCAGCGTGAGCGGGTTAAAGAGCGTTTTGTGCGCCTTGAAGACTCGCGCTCACGTCCGGGTTCTGGACTAGGGCTGTCTCTCGTGACTGCAGTAGCGGACTTGCATCGTGCGACATTCAAACTGTCTAAAGGCATGGGGACGTCTGATCAGCGCCCCGGCCTTAAATCTGAACTTATTTTCCCTCGCCATAAAAACTAATTATGTCAGCGGCGTTCACAGATCGCGCGCAATATGGCGTTTTAGGCGTTTCTGATTTTGATGAATTTGTAGGCCGTCTCAATGATCGTGTGCCTTATTTAGCACGGCTTATATCCGATCATGCAGACTTTATAGAAGATATAAAATCACGCTCACCCGAGAATATTATATCGGATATTATTGTTGAAACTGCCGCATTAAATGACAGCGAGGTCGAAGTTACTTTAATGGCGACTTTGCGGGCCTATAAAGCAAAGGTCCATCTTCTGTGCGCGCTCTGTGATCTCGCGCGAATATGGAATTGGGACGTTGTCACGCGCCATTTATCAGACTTTGCGGATGCTGTGATGCAGTCGGTTTTGGCTTTTTCAGCAGGTAAAGCCGGGCTCGAATATACTCCAAAAGGTATATTTGTTTTGGCGCTGGGTAAATATGGCGGGCGAGAGCTAAATTATAGTTCAGATATAGATATTATATTTTTCTATGACCCGGATGCGGTCAGGCTAAACGCAGATAAAGGTTTGGAACGGCAGATGATCCGGCTCGTTCAGCGCTGTAGTCGTATAATCGATACACTTAATGGGGAGGGGTATGTTTTCCGCGTTGATTTGCGGTTGCGCCCTGATCCGCGCTCGAACAGCGTTGCGATTTCAACTCAGATGGCTGAGCGCTATTACGAAGTACTTGGGCAAAATTGGGAACGTGCGGCGATGATTAAAGCGCGGGTCTGCGCGGGTGATACGCGCGCAGGGCATGATTTTATACGATCCGTGCTGACGCCCTATATCTGGCGCAAAAATCTCGATTTCGCGGCAATTGCGGATATCTCGGCGATGGCGCGGCAAATTCAATCTACCGGAGACCGAGCCAAAATAAAATCTGCAGGCCATAATGTTAAGCTTGGGCGTGGGGGCATTCGGTATATTGAGTTTTTCACGCAAACGCAGCAACTTATTCATGGTGGTCGCCGCATAGAATTACGCACCCCGCGAACCGATGATGCGTTAACTGCGCTTGCGGCGTCGGGCGTTGTAAAGACTGAAGTCAAACAACACATGTTAAGCGACTATACTTTTCTACGAGATGTCGAGCATCGCATCCAAATGATGGAAGATGCGCAGGACCATATTTTGCCGGCTGATGAGCGCATTCGCGACTCAATCGGATGGATGATGGGGTTTGAAAATTTATCCAAGTTTGACGAGGCGGTGCGCGCGACTCTGACGCGTGTTCACACAATTTATGATGCCTTATATTCAAATGATGAGAGTTTAGCGCTCGAAGAGGGAAGCTTGATGTTTACGGGCGTTGAGCCTGAGCCGGACACGCTTGAAACTCTAAACCAGCTTGGCTTCGCCCGAAGCAAAGATGTCTGGTATGAAATCTCAAACTGGCTTGGCGGCCGGATCGCAGCAACGCGGACGACGCGCGCGCGTGAATTATTGACCAAGCTTGCGCCGCAAATTCTTGTCGCGTGTGGCAACAGCGGCCAAGCTGATGAAGCCTTTTATAGGTTTTCGGATTTCCTAAGCGGCCTCAGCGCAGGCGTGACTGTGCTCTCCCTATTTAGCGCTAAACCTGAAACGCTAGCCATGATGATCAACCTTCTGGCTTTGGCGCCAAAATTGGCCGAAACATTAGCCGAGCGTCCGGAAAGCCTATATGTTCTCATTGAGCCTATGCGCGCCAAAGCCGGGGGAGCTCAGCTAGATTTTGATGACCCTGAAACGGCAATGAACCACGTGCGAGCTGAGGCAGGGGAGACGCAATTTGAGACAGGGGCTCGGCTGTTAACTCATGCCATTACGGCGGCAGATGCGGCGAGCACTTACACAGGTCAAGCTGATCGCGCGGTCCAAATTATGCTGCCGCAAGCTTTTAAGAATGCCGCAAAAACGATCTCCCCTCCTGTCGAACTGGATTATGCCGTAATTGCTTTGGGTAAAATGGGGAGCATGGAAATGTCCCAATTATCGGATCTGGATTTGATGGTGCTTTATCGCGCCAATGACCCATCATCTGATGGGCACAGATTTGCGGCACGTATGACCAAGCGGCTCATACGCTACCTCACGGCAGTCACCGAAGATGGGCCTTTATATGATGTGGACATGGCATTGCGGCCAAGTGGCGGGGCAGGACCGATCACAGTTAGTCAAATGGCTTTTGATCGCTATTATGCTGATCAGGCTTGGACATGGGAATATATGGCTTTGACAAGAGCTCGCGTGGTGGCGGCGTCTTCACCTGAATACGCGGTGTTTTTATCAAACCGTATCTCTGAAGTTCTACGCACCGCAGGAACAGAGGATAAAATCAAAGCTGACGTGCTTGATATGCGAAAACGTCTTTGGTCAGAAAAACCGCCGCGTAGTGATTGGGATATCAAAAGAGTTCGAGGCGGGCGTATTGACTTGGAATTTATAGTTCAAGGCCTGAGTCTGATATCTGCTTCAAAAGGCGTTGCCGTTGTCGGGAATATCCGAGGTGCCATAGGGGCGCTCAAAGACAGCGGGAGTTTAACGAATACAGAACATGCGGCGCTTCTTGGCGGGTATGACTTTCTAGAGAATTTGCGGCAAGTTTTTGCTGTCTGTTTGAACGATGTATTTGACCCGGATGAGGCGACTGACCGATTGAAAGAAGTCTTGTGCAAAATGCTGAATAAACAAAGTTTCAATGGTCTTACAGAAACTTATCACGCTCACAGAGACGCTATTTCAGATATTTTTCTCAAATATATAGGAGAGGTCTAAGCTGCCGGCGGCGGTGCGGGCATAGGCGGTAGAGGCATCGCAGTTGGAGCCGCGTCAGGAGGGGTTTGAGCAGAAGGTTGCGGTGATTTCGATGAAAGTGAGACCGGCACAGGCATTGGCGTTTGCTGGCCTTCACTGCCAGCAAGAACGTCCGCAATATCTTGGGCAAGGCGGTTGATTTCATCGCCGACTTCTTCATCTGCATCTGGTTCTTCGCGAGCAGGCGGCGTGTTTGGCAGCGTGAATGTAACTGTCGTGCCATGACCGGGCTCACTCTCCATTTTGAAGTTGCCGCCATGTAGCTCAACAAGTGATTTTGATAGCGCAAGCCCAAGGCCTGTGCCTTCGGTTTGCTTGGACGCATCTTTGTCCACTTGTTCAAATGGCTTGGCGAGACGTTCAATGTCTTCTTGAGAGATACCAATTCCGCTATCAATCACTTTAATGATTACGCCGGCTTGCTTCTCAATCACTTCGACACTGACCGTCCCGCCTTCAGGCGTAAACTTAATCGCATTTGTAATAAGATTGAGAAGAAT
Organism: uncultured Robiginitomaculum sp.; assembly: GCA_938001945.1. GTDB lineage: Bacteria > Pseudomonadota > Alphaproteobacteria > Caulobacterales > Maricaulaceae > Robiginitomaculum. The sequence goes on along the minus strand of CALLBH010000117.1, from coordinate 1,315 downwards.
TTGTTTAACGGCGCGCGGGTCTGCTTCAACAGATTTGTCACCTGAGTTTTCGTAATGAAGTTTGAGTTTACTGTCTTCAGCGCGGCCGCGAACAATGCGTAAAACTTGGGTAATCATATCGCCGACGCGAAGCATATCTGTATTCAGCGTCATCTTACCGGCTTCAATTTTCGACATATCCAGAATGTCGTTAATTAGCGAGAGAAGATGTTGTCCCGAGAACAAGATATCAGAAATGTATTCTTTGTAGCGCGGATCCCCGAGCGGCCCGAACATCTCTTTTTTCATAATATCAGAGAAGCCGTTAATCGCGTTGAGCGGTGTACGTAGCTCATGGCTCATATTGGCAAGGAAGTCAGATTTGGACTGGCTCGCTTCTTCGGCGCGGATTTTTTCTTGCTCGTAATTATCGGCAAGCTCTAAGATACGAGCTTGTGATTTGCGCAATACATCCACCGTGTTGCGAAGGGCGCTGTCATTGCTACGTAGCTGCTGCTCGCGCTCGCGAATTTCAGTGATGTCTGTACCGATTGAAACGACGCCGCCATCTGCAGTTGGCGTTTCGACATAACGAATCCAGCGACCATCATTAAGCAGTATTTCAATGTCGTCATCAGCATCAGTATCATTCACCTGAAAAATGTCTTGAATCTTCATGTGCGCGTGATGTTCGACCAAATGTTGTTCTTGCCCGATTTGAAGTTGTCCGGGCGCAAAGCCAAAGAAATCTTCAAATTTACCATTCCAGAGAAGAAGGCGGTGCATGCGATCCCAAACTACAAATGAGTTTGTCATTGAGTTAAGCGCATCATAGAGCCGTGCTTCAGCAAGTTGTAGTCTGTTTTGAGCGCCGCGCTGCTCAGTAATATCCGTACCAATTCCGGAAAGGATTGTGCCGCCGCCCTCGCTGCCAAGTTGCTGCGTGTCGCCGCGTAGTTTTAAAACAACAGCGCGGTGCGCTGCGCGCACGTCAATTTCAAGTGCGCCTTGAATCATGGATCTGCGGACTGAGGCGAGGAGCTTTTCGCGATCTTCAGTCTCAATGAGGGCCAAAAACTGAGACATGGATATGTCTTGATCTTCTTCGTTCATCCCAAGGAACCGCGCGAGAGAGCGGTTCATGAAAACTGTGTTTTCGTGTAGGTTTATAACGAAGATACCCCCGCGGCCGCCCTCTACCGATTGCTGAAATCTAAGCTGCGAGAGATCACTGCTGCGTTGACCTTGTTGCGCATCTGCGACTTGCCCATAGGCGCGGCGAAGAAGCGCAGTAATGAGAAAAGATGTTCCCCCCAGAAGCATAAGAAATGTGAAT
>CALLBH010000116.1 GCA_938001945.1 uncultured Robiginitomaculum sp. | reverse complement strand
AATTTTATCCGGGAACATGGTGTGTAAGTCGTGGAATACGGTTTTCTTCATCAACTCTGAATGTAGCGCGGATACACCGTTAACTTTGCGCGAGCCGATAAAGGCCAGATTGCCCATACGCACCCAATCTTGTTGATGGGGGTGAATGACTTGAATATTGGCAATGATGTTATGCGGCAGGCCTTTGGCCAAAGCTTCTTGGTAGAAGGCACCGTCGATCATGTTGATGATCTGCAGGTGGCGCGGCAAGATGCGCTCGAATAAAGATTTCGGCCATTTCTCTAACGCTTCTGGCAGTAGCGTATGGTTTGTATAATGTAGCGTTTCACGCGCGATTTCAAAGGCGCGCTCAAATGTGAAATCATGCAGGTCCATTAATATGCGGACAAGCTCAGGCACGGCGATTGCGGGATGAGTGTCATTGAGCTGGACCGCAACATGATCACCTAGATTTTCGAGGCTGTCATAATTCATGAAATAGCGGCGAATTAAATCCTGCAAAGATGCACTCGTGAAGAACACCTCTTGCTTTAAACGTAGCTCGCGGCCTTGCTCCGTATGATCGCCCGGATAGAGAACTTTAGAAATTGACTCCGCGACAATTTGTTGACGCGCGGACGCCATGAAATCGCCTTCGTTAAATTTCTGCAGGTTCATCAAATCGGCTTGACGCGCTGACCAGAGGCGCAGCGTGTTGACGTGTTTGCCTTCCCATCCCGGGATCGGCATATCAAAGGCGACGGCGTGAATACGCTCTGTCGGTTTCCAAACGGCTTTGCCGGCGTGATCCGTTTCAACATGGCCGCCAAAGTTAATGTCATAGACCACTTCAGCGCGGCGGAACTCCCACGCATTGCCTTCGACGAGCCAATCTTCTGGCTCTTCTAATTGCCAGCCATTTTCGATGTTCTGCTTAAAGATGCCGTGTTGATAGCGAATGCCATATCCCATGCCCGCGACGCCAGTTGTCGACATTGAGTCCATGAAACATGCTGCCAAACGACCAAGGCCGCCATTGCCGAGCGCTGCGTCTTGCTCTGCATGTAATACATCATGGAAGTCTAATTTATGCGCATCAAAAAATGCTTTGGCATCCCCTGCCAAACCAAGATTGGTCAAGCTGTCTTCGAGCATACGCCCGATCATGAATTCCATAGAGAGGTAGTAAACGCGCTTTTGCTTTTTCTTATATATGCGGCGGGTCGTGTCGATCCAACCTTCAACCATTTGGTCCCGCGTCGCGAGGGACAGCGCGACGCACCAATCGCGGGCGACGGCGTGTTGCTGATCTTTGCCGACGGAGTAAATAAGGTGACGTAGAATAGAGTCACCAAAGGTTTCTTCGTGAAGGCCTTCGGTATCGGCAATTTTATGGGCTGCAGGGGACATAGTATATCTCGTGGTGGAATCGAATAATCTGAATGGGAAGGAGACAAGGATTGCAGATGCGAGTATATCTGCTGTGTTTTCTTTTCTTTGGCTTTGTCAATTATGAAATTTGAATCAATCTCTTGCGGTTCCCGTTCAACTATACGATTGTAATTATACTACAATAAGAAAAGGCGGTTAAGCCGCAAAATAAGGGGAAATGATGAATAATGAGGCGTTACCGTCAGAGCGGCGAACAAATCGTAGACTGGCTGAAAAATCAATGGCTTTTGTGCTGGCTGGAGGCCGCGGGAGCCGGCTTCACAACCTCACAGAAATAAGGGCAAAACCCGCCGTTTTCTTTGGCGGTAAATTTCGTATTATCGATTTCGCGCTGTCTAACGCTATGAACTCAGGCATCAAACGCATCGGCGTCGCCACGCAGTACAAACAACACAGCTTGATCCGCCACCTTCAACGCGGTTGGAATTTCTACCGCGCAGAGCGCAATGAGAGCTTTGACATCATGCCGGCCTCGCAAACCATGTCCGATGACCGCTGGTATGAAGGTACGGCCGACGCGGTTTATCAAAATATCCATATTATTGAGAGCTACTCCAATGTAGAATATGTCGTCATCCTTGCGGGAGATCATATCTATAAAATGGATTATGAACTTATGCTGGAAGAGCATGTCAGGTCTAAAGCTGACGTAACAGTTGGCTGCCTTGAGGTGAGCGTTGAAGAAGCCAAAGCCTTTGGCGTCATGCACGTTGACAAGACGGATATGATTACCGACTTCCTTGAAAAGCCTGATAACCCACCGACCATCCCGGGACAAGACGGTGTCTGCCTTGCCTCTATGGGCATTTACGTATTCGATAAAAATTATTTATTTGAACAGCTCAGACGCGATTATGCCGAAGAGGGTAGCGATCGCGATTTTGGTAAAAATCTAATTCCTTACATTGTCAAGAACGGGAAAGCGCAAGCACATCGATTTACAAAATCATGCGTGCGTTCTGAAGGTGAAGAAGAGGCTTACTGGCGCGATGTCGGAACGATTGATGCGTATATGGAAGCCAATCTCGACCTGACATCTTTTGAGCCCGCCTTGAATTTGTATGACAGCAATTGGCCGATTTGGACATATTAGGAACTCGCCCCTGGGGCTAAGTTTATTCACGATGAAGTCGGACGCCGTGGCAG
>CALLBH010000115.1 GCA_938001945.1 uncultured Robiginitomaculum sp. | reverse complement strand
TTCATTGTAATAGGCCTGATCATTGGCCCGAATTTCCATGGAGAGCATTTTAATGCGGGCTTTGGCTTGCGCTTCTGTCAGCTCAGATTTGCCCGCCATCTAACCCAACAATTCTTTGGCGGCCTCGCGCGCGGCGTCATTCACGCTCGCGCCGGAGAGCATGCGCGCAATTTCCTCTAACCGTGTATCGCCGCTCACTTGCTCGACATGGGTCAGGGTTTTATCTCCGACAACGGACTTAGAAATAAGGAGTTGTTGGTTGGCTTTTGCGGCCACTTGAGGGCTGTGGGTTACGACAAGGACTTGCGCATCGGCAGAGAGTTTTGACAATCTTTGCCCAATCGCGTCGGCCACGGCCCCGCCTACGCCTGCATCGACCTCGTCAAAGATCAGCGTGATATCACCGTCCCCCGCAAGCGCCACTTTGATGGCAAGCGCAAAGCGCGACAGCTCTCCGCCCGAAGCAACTTTGTCGAGCGCGCCAAGCGCGGAGCCGGGGTTCGTCGCGACGATAAATCCGACTTTGTCACAGCCCGAAGCACTATCGCGTGCGGGTGAAATATCTGTGGTAAATTGAGCCCCGCCCATTTTAAGTGGGCCTAGCTCGGCTTTGACCGCCGCGTCGAGTTTCTTGGCCGCACGCTTACGCTTCACGGTCAGGCCCATTGCGGCCGTATCATAATCAGAACTCGCGCGCTCCAGCGCGGCGCGGGCTTGGGTGATTGCTTCGTCAGCATTATCAATGTCGAACAAATCCTGCGCAAATTTCGCGCGAATGCCCATCAAGCCATTAATATCAGTATTAAATTTACGACCCGCAGCACGCAGCGCAAAAAGGCGCTCTTCGACGCGGTCAAGCTCGCCCGGTTCAATATCAAAACCATGTCCAGCCTGCGCCACTGCCGCGCGGGCTTCTTCGGTTTCAATCAATGCTTTTTCGAGCGCCTTTACCGCTTTAGACAAATCGAGATGCACTTGGCTCTCGCCCGGACCTATTTTGGACTGCACGCGCTCAAGGCCACGCAGCGCAGAGGCCAGACGATCTTCATATTCGCCGCCTTCACCCATTGCGTCTTGGGCGGCAGTAAGCTCGGTCAGCGCGCCTTGGGCATTTTGCAAGAACCGGCGGCGATCCGCCAGACCACCTTCTTCGTCTTGTTTCGGCGACAGGCGATCAATCTCGGCAATACCAGCCTCAAAAAATTCACGATCATCACTGGCTTGCTGCTGCGTTGACAACAGCGAGTCGAGACGATCTTGCGCCGCTTTTTTCGATGCGTAAGCGCCAGCGACTTTCTCGAGTGCGCTGCTATAGCCGCCAAAACGGTCCAGCAGCGTAACATGGGTGCGCGGATCCAAAAGCCCCCGCCCATCGTGCTGGCCATGGACTTCTAATAATGTCCGGCCAACCGAAGATAGCATAGACACAGATACGGGTTGATCATTGATAAAGGCGCGGCTTCGGCCATCTGCGCCAATGACGCGGCGTAGCAAGATGTCTTCGCCGGCTGGGGCGTCAACATCGGCCTCATTGAGGATGACCCGCACTGGATGAGACTGCGGAACATGAAAACTCGCCGTCACTTGGGCTTTGGCGCTGCCATGACGAATAAGCCCTTTGTCAGAGCGCGCGCCTGTGGCCATGCCGAGCGCGTCAAGAATGATGGATTTACCCGCGCCCGTCTCACCCGTCAGCGCGGTCAGGCCATTATCTAAGGATAAGTCTAACGCTTCGATTAAAACAACATCGCGAATGGATAGTCCGCTGAGCATCTCTCTAGAAGAGGCGCTCGCGCAGACGCTGCCAATAGCCGCGATCACGCGGCTTTTTAAGCTCATTATTCAGATCAACATCGTAACGCGCCATCAATTCATAGCTGTCTTCATACCAACGGCTATCAGGATAATTATACCCCAGAACAGAGCCGACTTGTTTGGCTTCTTCGATTACGCCCAGCGAGACATAGGACTCAACGAGGCGATGTAGCGCTTCTTCGGTATGGGATGTCGTTTCATATATTTTCACGACATTACGGAACCGGCCAATCGCAGCAAGTTCATGCCCTTGGCGCAGATACCAGCGGCCAATGCTCATTTCCTTGCCCGCCAAATGGTCATGGGTAAGTTCAAGCTTTAAGCGCGCATCAGCAGCATATTCGCTTTCAGGGTAACGGCGTATGACTTGACGCAGCGCGTCTTCAGCCTGAACGGTTGTGCCCTGGTCACGGCCAACATCATAGATTTGGTCGTAATAATTAATGCCAATAAGGTAATAAGCATAAGGCGCAGATTTGTTACCCGGATGCAGCGAGATGAAACGCTGCGCGCCTGCTACGCTTTCTTCGTAATTTGCACTACGATACTTCGCGTATGCGCTCATAAGCATAGAGCGGCGCGCCCATTCACTATAAGGATGCTGGCGCTCAACTTCATCAAAGACCAAGACTGCATCAGCCCAAGCATTCTGCTCAAGCTTTTCAAAGGCGGCATTATATAGCGTTTCCGCCGGGCGCTCGACATAATTTAGCTTTGCCGTGCGCTCTTCTTGCAAAGACGCGCAGCCTGTTACGCTTAGCCCTAATAGGCCAGCCACAAGAACTGTTCGGAATATGGATTTATGTGAGCTCATAGCTACCCTAACGCAAAAATGGCTGCGCGAGTCGCGCGCCGCTTTAAAATCTTAAAAGGGGTTTACTGTTAAGCGCTGGCCTCTTCAAGCACAGATGACGGCGATATGGTGACCATTTCGTCAGAAATGGCAACGCGCGTATTGGTGAACCGCCACGCATCGGGGTCAGCGAACAGGGCAATAAGCAAGGCATTGTTCACGGCATGACCGCCGCGGTGCGTTTTAACTTGGCCCAAAATCGGCCCTGCAATGTATAAATCACCGAGCAGATCGAGCGCTTTGTGGCGAACAAATTCATCATCAAAGCGTAAACCTTCGGGGTTGAGCACCTTGCCTTCATCCACAACAACGGCGTTATCCAGAGATCCGCCTAGGCCAAGGCCTGCATCTTGGAGGGCCGCAACTTCGTGCTGACGCGCAAATGTGCGCGCACTGGCGAGGCGGTCACGGAATGACCGTGTATTCGGTTCAATAACAACGCGTTGATGACCAATCGCCGCGTCATCATATTCGATTGAAACATCCAGGCGCAATGCGTGATGCGGCGAGATCGTGGCCGTAGCCCCCCCAAGCTCGACAGACACAGTCTTGAGAATCTCAACATAACGGCGCGGCGCAGGCTGGCGCTCGATCTGCGCAGCCTCAATTAATTTAAGATATGGCTCGGAGCTGCCATCCATTGCAGGCACTTCGGCGCCATCAATTTCGATATAAAGATTGTCGATGCCGGACGCCGCGAGCGCCGCCATTAAATGCTCAATCGTGCCGACGCGCACGCCAGCAGCATTTTCAATCTTCGTGCAATTACGCACGTCACACACCGCTTCGGGACGTGCTGGAACGCGATTGTCGCGATCTGTGACATCCGTGCGAATAAAAACGATACCCGTCCCCGTCGGCGCAGGCTTCAACGCCAGTTTCACGCGCTCGCCGCTATGCAACGCAACCCCACCACAAATGGCCGGAGATTTTAAAGTCGCTTGTCGATTAATCGGGCGCATAAAGTCATCATAATTGCGGGCATAATTGCCCTCTTGGTTAATGACTTATAGGGATATGGTCGAAAAACGTCTCGCAACGCTTTGTTTCACTCTGTTACTAAACATGACCAATTGTAAAGAAAAAGCGCCCGAAGGCGCTTTGGTAATTCATATTTTTCAGTGCCTTAGCGGTTTTGACGGCGCAAGAAACTTGGGATTTCTAACTCTTCATCATCAGAGGCGTTGAACAGGTCTCCAGTATTTTGCGGCGTCGACTTTACGTGAGCTGTAGTAGAGGCTGGCGCAGGTATGGCCGTCTCAGGAGTTTTTTTGCCAAGGCCAAAGAATGATCCAAATGGGCCACGAACAACTTTTGTTTGGGGCTGCTGCTGCACCTCTTGGCGAACTGGTGCAGGCGCTGGAGCAACTGGCGGCGTAATCGGCGCGCGCGCAACAGGAGCTGGCCCTGGCTGCGCAGTTTCTGAAACAGGCGCTGGAGCCGGCGCAACGGGTGTTGGCATGGGCTGCTCTGTTGGCGCACTGTAACGTGTTTCAATCTGCCGAATTTGCTGATGCACAGGCGACTGAGCGGCTGCTGGCATGATCCGTGGTTCATTTTTTGGCGTAGATGCAGAAGACGCAGACCCAACATCGATAGCGCTGTCATAAGCACCGCGTGTTTCGGTCGCGTCATACCGTGAGGTCACATCTGCTGCGGCATCAAAATCTGCAGATTCAACACCTGTCGCAACAACTGAAACGCGCACAATACCTTGAAGATCATCATCTTTTGCTGAGCCCACAATGATATTGGCGTGCGGGTCAACTTGGCCGCGAATGAGGCTTGCGGCCTCTTCGACTTCAAATAATGTCAAGTCACTACCGCCGGTAATGTTAATCAACACGCCCTGCGCGCCGCGAAGCGAGACATCATATAGGAGCGGGTTAGAAATCGCGGCTTCGGCGGCTTCAACGGCGCGGCGATCGCCTGTGGCCTCGCCTGTTCCCATCATTGCCTTGCCCATACGCGCCATGATCGTACGCACATCAGCAAAGTCGAGATTGATGATACCAGGAACAACCATCAAATCAGTTACGGAGCGAACCCCGCTATATAGCACTTCGTCGGCCATGCCAAAGGCGTCCGTCATCGTTGTCGATTCTGTGGCAATACGGAATAAGTTCTGATTTGGAATTGTGATCAGTGTGTCAACATTAGGCTGCAAGTTGGCGATACCATCTTCGGCAATCGCCATGCGGTTAGAGCCTTCAAACATAAAGGGTTTTGTAACAATCGCGACGGTTAATATCCCGCGTTCGCGCGCTGCACGCGCAATAACAGGCGCTGCGCCCGTTCCTGTGCCGCCGCCCATGCCTGCTGCGATGAACAGCATATGGGCGCCATCGAGATGTTCCATGATTTCTGTAAGGCTGTCTTCGGCAGATTCTTGTCCAACCTCAGGGCGCATGCCAGCCCCAAGACCTTGGGTAATATCTGCGCCCAGTTGTATGCGGCGATCTGCGCTAGAGAGCGCAAGTGCCTGCGCATCTGTATTAGCGACAACAAATTCGACGCCATTAAGCCCTGATGCGATCATGTTGTTGACCGCATTACCACCCGCTCCCCCTACGCCGAATACGACGATACGAGGTTTAAGTTCCACTGACTTAGGGAGAGATAAAGAGATCATGATATGCCCGCTATATTTATGATTTAGGGTAAAATGCCATTAAAACCCTTTAACAACGGTTAACTACATCATGGTTTCCCGATAATTAATGCATAAACAGGTTAGAAATTTTCTTTTAACCAATCCAGCGAACGGTGGATTGGATTTCCTGCATAACGTCTGCGGCGATATTTACGCCCTGACAAATCCGGCGTTCCCGAAATCGCCTCAGCTCGCGCCGTAAAGACGTGTTTAATTAGCCCCGCCGCCGTTGCAAAATCTGGCCCGGAAGCATGTTCAGATAACCCTAACAAGCCATGCGGGCGACCCACACGAACACGTTTGCCAAATATCATACCCGCCAGCTCAGCCGCGCCTGAGAGCTGCGAAGCACCGCCCGTCAACACGATACGGCGACCGGAAAATTCGCTAACTCCCGCGCTGTCAAGCCGATCGCGTAAAATCTCAAATGTCTCTTCGAGGCGCGAGCGCACAATCGATGTCAGTAAAGCGCGGCTTTCTTCATGGCTCTCCCCGCTCTCGCCCATGGGCGGACAGGTGATCATTTGATAATCATCTTTGGGACTGGAGAGCGCAGAGCCGTAAAGCGATTTAATCCGCTCCGCGTCATTTAGATTTGTGGTCAGGCCCCGCGCAATATCGGTTGAGACATGAAAGCCGCCAATCGGAACGGCGTCTACCATCACTAGAGATCTGTCGCGAAACACGCTGGCCGAAGTTACGCCTGCGCCCATATCAATAACAGTTGCGCCCAAATCGAGCTCATCATCAACCAGCGCGCCAAGGCCTGCCGCATAAGGCGAAGCGATGATATTGTTAATCCGAAGATGACAACGTTCAACGCAGTGGGCGAGATTACGCAGCGGCCCAACGCCCGCCGTTACGAAATGCATATCTACGCCGAGGCGCTTTCCGAACATGCCGCGCGGATCACGAATGCCGCGTGCATCATCAACGCTCCAATTCAGCGGAAGCGCGTGTAAGATTGCATGCTCAGGCTCACTAAATTCACCAAGAGCCGTAGAAATAACGCGCTTTAAATCGCGCTCTGCCACATCGCCGCTAGCAAAGCTGGTCTCTACAGTTAGATGTTGTGAGGATAGAGAGCGCAGGGCCACATTGACCGAAACAGAGCTAATCGTGAACCCTGCCGCGCGCTCGGCTTTCTCGACTGCGCAGCGAATGGCGAGCTCTGCCGCGTCCATATCAACAACCGCGCCGCATTTAATGCCTTGGCTGGCATGGTGACCAATGCCCATAAGGCGAACGCCCACATCGGGATCATAACAGCCAATGAAGCAGACGATTTTGCTCGACCCAATGTCAAGTACAGCAGCAACCTCGCCGCGCTTAGCTGAATTATCCCCACCGATACCGAAAGCCATTTACGTTGCGCGGCCTCCGCGTCGGACATATCGCGGCGCGCCAGCATCTTGGCGCGGACGAACAATCATGCGGTCCGACAATCGCAGATCAATTACAGCAATATCCAAATCCAAAATGCCGTGGCTATCATGAGCATTAACCAGCTGTGCTAAGGCTTCGTTCTCGCGGCCTTCGGGCAGCAAAATACGCGCACCGCCATCTTTCATCTGCATATCCCAGCGGCGATTACCCACTCGGATAATCACATCAACGCGGCCCGCAAGCTGCTCATACCCTTGAAGCGTATCGTATAGTGTCTGCGATTTCTGCGCAGCGCCCGCACCAACGATGCGGGGTAGATTCGAGAAATTTTCAGGCAATGCGGCCTCAATCACTTGGCCTTCCGTGTCGATAACGCGGAGCTGATTATCATTTTGCCAGAGCGCAACAGGGCTGCGCTCGATGATATGGACAACATAACGATTTGGCCACAGGCGACGCACCATGGCGTCTTTCACCCATGGCAGCTCTTGGACGCGCTGCTGGGCAGCGCGTAAATCCGTATCAAATAAGTAATCACCCGAACGAACGCCCAGCGCGTAACGCACTTCGTCTTCGGCTATTCGGCCTTCGCCGATGACGTCAACATTTTTAACAACAAAGCCCATGGATGTAAGGCGGTTCTGTGTAAATTGTCCCGCGCCGTGACGAATATCAGGCAAAAAGCCGCCAAGCCACAAGCCCGTGAAGAGAATAAAAAACACAAAAAGTGTAATCGCGCCAAACATTCGCGCGGCGCGTTTTTTTGAATAGCTGGCCGCGCGCATATGTGCGGTCGCCCAATTTCGTGCATTACGAAGTCCCGGCTTAAGCGGGCTAACACGCCGAACCTGTCCCTTGGTCGCGCGCGGAGCTTTTTTGCCGCGGCGGGGTGCAGGTTTTCGGCGCATTATCGAGGCCATGTGGCATCCTCTACAATCCAGCGGCAAAGCTGATTAAAACTCAATCCAGTGTGAATCGCTTGCTCCGGAGCCAGCGATGTCGCGGTCATGCCCGGCTGTGTGTTCACTTCGAGCATTATCACCTTGTTCACGATGTCCGTTAACGCCGCGTTTACATCTGAATTTTTTTCCTGAAAATTTGCAGCAGCAGGATAATGTCCATCCGGCGCGTAGAACAAATCTGCGCGGCTTAGGCCTCGGCACCCCAGCGCAATATGCGCCTTCTCGGCCCAGCGCATACAGAGATGCGTAATCTCATCGGGAATTTGTGCAGGCACAACATGGCGCGATCCGCCATCAGCATATTTGGCTTCATAATCATACCAACCTTCGGCTGGGATAATCTCTGTCACGGCCAGCGCTTTGCCATCCATCACGGCTACAGTTAGCTCGCGGCCCTTTATAAATGGCTCAACCAAAACCTGCTCGCCCATATCATCCATGTCGATAATTTCGAGCGGCGGGCCATCTTCGCCGGCCTCGACCATAAAGACGCCAACGCTGGAGCCTTGGGCATTGGGCTTAATCACATAAGGTGGAGGCAGCGGGTGGCCCTCGCGCAATTTCTCGCGCGCAACTAATTTGCCCTGCGGCACCGTTATGCCCGCATCACTCAGCACAGCTTTAGCCCGCTGTTTATCCATGGCCAAAGCCGACGCCATGACGCCGCTATGAGTGTAAGGCTTGCCATATAAATCCAGCACGCCCTGAACGCGGCCATCCTCGCCCCACTCGCCGTGAAGCGCGTTAAAGATCACATCAGGCTCCGCTTCGCGAAGATGGGTCATCAAGTCAGTCGTCATATCAATCATGACGACATCAAAGCCCTCCGCGGTCAGTGCGGCCCCGCAGGCTTTGCCGGTATTGAGCGAAACGTCGCGCTCCGGCGACAAGCCGCCATAGAGGACTGCGACGCGCGTCATGACTTCACCCCAATTCGTTTCACTTCCCAATGCAAGTCAACGCCCTCGCTGGATTTGACCATGGCGCGAATGTCCTCACCGAGCTGCTCGAGGTCGCTCGCGGTTGCGCCATTTTCATTTATCATAAAGTTACAATGTAGCTCGCTCATTTGCGCGCCGCCAACGCGGTAGCCGCGCCCGCCTGCTGCGTCGATAACTTGCCACGCTCCGCGCCCGCCCGATTGGGTCTGGTCAGGATTTTTAAATGTGCTGCCGCCCGTTTTTTCGCGAATGGGCTGGCTTTGCTCGCGTTTGGCCGTAATGGCATCCATACGCGCGGTGATCGCTGCGGGGTCGTCCGCGCGGCCTTCAAATGTCGCTTCGATAAAGATCAAATCATCCGCTGCGCCGCAGTGGCGATAAGCGTAATCCATCTCGACGACGTCCATGATTTGACGGCGGCCCCGTCGGTCTAGCGCGGTGATGTTTTTCACTATATCTTTTGTTTCCCCGCCATAGCAGCCCGCATTCATACGCAGTGCGCCGCCAATTGTGCCAGGAATACCGGCGTAAAACTCCAGCCCCGCAATGCCGGCCTTGGCCGCTTTTTTAGCGACCATATTATCCAGCGCCGCAGCACCGGCCGTGACCGATGCTGCATCTGTCGTGACCTTGCCAAAACTTGGCCCAAGACGAATGACAACACCTTCCACGCCGCCATCGCGCACGAGCGTGTTAGAGGCGACGCCCAAAACCGTGACCGGAATATCCGGCGGGAGCTGTCCTAGAAACAAAGATAAATCTGCAGCGTCCTTTGGCATAAAAAACGCCTGCGCCGCGCCGCCAACGCGCAGCCATGTATAAGGCGCGAGCAGGACATTGGCTTTCAAGCTCCCGCGAACGGGCGGCAAATCAGATATAATGTCGGGAAAGGCCAATTAGCCCAAAGCCTCTTTGAGCGTCACCGGAAGCTCATGCGCCCAAGTGGTGATGTCGCCTGCGCCGAGGCAGACAACGAGATCTCCTGGCTCGACTTTCGCCGCAAGTGTATCGGCCAGCGTGTTTCGCGTAATCGCTGTCACGTCGCGATGACCATGCGCGCGGATGCCTTCGACCAAACCGTCGCGATCAGCCCCTTCAATTGGGCTCTCGCCCGCCGCGTAGACATCAGCAATACAGACGCCATCAGCATCATTGAAACAGGTGCAGAAGTCATCGAATAAATCATTCAAACGCGAATAGCGATGGGGCTGCATGACGGCCCAGACTTTGCCGTCTGTGACTTCACGCGCGGCTTGAAGCACCGCGCTGATTTCAACGGGGTGATGACCGTAATCATCAATGATGCGAATGCCGCCGACTTCGCCTACAGGCGTGAAACGGCGCTTGACGCCTTCGAAACTGGCCAGCCCGTCGCGAATTTGAGCTTCACTTCCGCCCATTTCGCGCACTACGGCAATCGCGGAGAGCACATTTTGCGTATTGTGACGTCCCGCCATAGGCAGAAACATATTCTCCCACCGAATTTCTGTACCCGTTGCCGGATCGCGGAAGACAACTTCGAACCGCGTCCCGCCATTTTCCGCCACAAGGTTTTCCGCGCGAACGTCGGCCTGCGGATTAAAGCCATATGTAATGACGCGG
>CALLBH010000114.1 GCA_938001945.1 uncultured Robiginitomaculum sp. | reverse complement strand
GGTTTGATATGGGCGAGCGTTGGCGGGCTGTCCTGCATTTGCTCAGGCGGATCAAATTGTAGCGCAAATCCAACGGAGGGATCATGGAAACGCGTAATGGCCGTATAAGGCACGAGCAGATATTTCGGAACGCCTGCAAATTTCAGTGTCACTTCGAATGTATCATCATTGGCTTTGAGGTCCCAATATTGATGCTCGACAACAATCGTGATCTCATCCGTATATTTCTTGGCCAGGCTTTCATCAATATCCACGCCCGGATAACGGGTTAAGAATGTAATATAGAAATGATGCGCCCCGGGCAGGCCATCTTCGCGGATAACGCGCCGAATAGCGTCACGCACAACGCCGCGCAGGGCGAGTTGTGTCATCTGATCATAATTCATCAAGTCTTGGCTCATATTCCTACCCTAAACGCTCCCGCTATGCCGTCAACAGTGAACAGAGGCGAAGCCGTCACGTTTTTGTCGCGCCTGCGGCGAAATCGTAGCATTGGCAAGCCTTTGCGGGCGCTGTAGCGTAAGCACATTATGACAGACCTCTTCATTGCCCCGCATGCCCAGCCGCTGAAAGGCGATGAGGGATTGATTTACGCGACATGGAAATTCATGCGCAATCCGCTCGAGGGCTTTGGCCCGCTGGCTTATAGCCAAGGCATTGTTAGCGTCAAACAGGCGGGCATACAGATGCATATCTTGACCGATCCCGAAGCGATGAATGCAGTGCTCGTCAAAAATGCCTCCAAATTCACCAAAGCGCCGATTGATGCGCGCATCCTTGGCCCCGCCACCAAAGAGGGCCTGTTGTCTGTGCATGGCGATCAGTGGAAGAAACAACGCCGCGCTGTCGCGCCCATTTTCCGCGCGCGGCATATGTCTGATTTATCTCCGATGGTTGCTGATGTGATTGACGGATTTAAAGACCGGCTTGGCGCAGGCAAAGACGTTGAACTGAACGCGGCTATGGCGGATTTGACTTTTGACGTTCTCGCCAAAGCCTTGCTGGGTGACCCCAAAGGACTTGACCGCGACCGCCTGAAAGTCGCCACCCGCCGCGTTGTGACCAGCGCGGGGACGCTTCGCCCCGATGACCTTATCCCGTGGCCGCGCGGCACGCCTCGCCCGATGGGGCCACGCGGATATATTGCGCTGCGCAAACTAAAATCGGCTGCTGACCACCTCATTAATACGCGCAAAAACAATCCCGGCGATGATCTGGTTGGACTGCTTATTGGCGCGCAGGACCCCAAAACAGGCGAGCGTATGAGCCTGCGTGAGCAGCGCGATAATCTAATTGGCTTCTTTATTGCCGGTCATGAGACAACCGCGCTGACGCTGACATGGGCGCTCTATCTGGTGGCCAAAGACCCATCCGTACAGGTCCGCATACGCGAAGAGGCGAGGGCGCTGGGCACGGACAATATGAATTTTGATACGCTGGATAAGCTGCCTTTCACGCGCGCCGTGATTGATGAAACCATGCGCCTGTTCCCGCCCGCGCCGATTATCAACCGCGAATGCCAAGAGGAATGCGAAGTTTTAGGCCGAGCGATAAAGCCGGGCGATGTTCTCTTGCTTTGTCCCTATGTCATGCATCGCCGCGAAGCGTTGTGGGATAACCCGCTCGCCTTTGACCCGGATCGGTTCATGCGCAATCCAGAGCTCCGCGGGAAATCCGCACCCTATATGCCCTTTGGCGCAGGCCCGCGCATCTGCGTCGGCGCCGCATTTGCGATATTAGAGGCGGTAACGGGGCTCGCGAGCCTGATAGCCGATTATGAAATCACCGTCGCCGATGACTGCTTCCCGCGCCCGCTTATGACCGTGACGCTACGCCCTGACGGCGGCGTGAAGGCGAGGTTGACGCGGGTTTCGGCGTAGCAAGTTCATCTAGGTTTATTCGGCTTAAAGTCTCATTTTAAATCCAATCTTTGTGAAGTAGGGCTGTCCGTGCGGGACTTAAATAAACTGGTGTACCAAAGTAAAAATGTGTTTCGTCTAAATAAATCCCTGCCACCTCTGCGGATCGCTCCGCACAGGTGACATGCACCCTAGAACTCTGCCTAAGGTGCAGCACGGCGATATTGCTGCAAGCGGCCATGGTCCGGTGTTAGGCGTCCTAGCTCTCACTTGCGGGAGTCCTGATTGCACGTCTGACAACCGCTTCTCCCAATACCGTCCTACCTCCAGCCAGCCAACGATCACTTGCCTGCCCTGTGAGATAAGAACATCTTCAATATATGTTGAGTTTGAGAGACACGGTGTAAATAAAGTATATCCTTGGTTTTTGAAGCGCCCAATTCCCCTCCCGCTCATCCCTGCCTCGCGGAGGCGGGGGCAGGGATAAGCGGGGTCTGAAGGAGCAGGCCGTCGCAGAGAGGGTCATGAAAAAGAGGCGAACCGCAATATATATCCCCGTTTAAAACAGGGAAACGTTCAAAAGGCGCTAGTGGTTTTGCTGCGATGGGTGGGGTTCGCAGTTGAGGCCATCAATTTGACTAGCAAAATTTGGGTTTTGTTGTAGTTAAGTCATCATGCGTTTCACAGAAGACTTCATGGACGAAATAAAGGCCCGCACGCGCGTGTCAGATATTGTCGGTCGTCATGTGAAGCTTAAACGCCAAGGCCGTGAATTTGCGGGCCTATCGCCTTTTACCAATGAAAAATCGCCGAGCTTTTTTGTTAATGACGAGAAGGGTTTTTACCATTGCTTTTCCTCGGGCAAACATGGCGATTCCATCAGCTTTATGATGGAAGTCGAAGGGCTGTCTTTCCCCGAAGCCGTTGAGCGCCTCGCCGGGATGGCGGGCGTGTCGATGCCTGCCGCAGATCCGGATGCGGCGCGCAAAGCGGCCCAAAGCAAAAAGCTGATTAACTGGACCGAAGAAGCGTCACGCTTTTTCCAGCAATCTTTACGCCGCAATGTCGGCGCGGATGCGCGGCGTTATCTTGAGGGGCGCGGGCTTGGCGAAGCCGATTGGGCGCGTTTTGGGATTGGTTTTGCGCCCAATAGTTTTGACGCGCTCAAAAATGAGCTGATAAATAAAGACGCGCCGATGCAGGCGCTGGTCGATACGGGGCTGCTGATTGAGCCCGAAGATCGCGACAGGCAGCCTTGGGATAGGTTTCGTAATCGCATCATGTTTCCCATTACGGATAGTCGCGGGCGGTTGATTGCCTTTGGCGGACGAGCCATGGCCAAGGATGCCAAGGCGAAATATTTGAACTCGCCCGAAACGCAACTCTTTCACAAAGGCAGCGTGCTATACCGTTACCCCGAAGCGCGTAAAGCGCTGTCTGATCCGAAAAACGCGGCGCGCGGTTTGATTGTCGCCGAAGGCTATATGGACGTGATTGCGCTGGCGCGGGCCGGGTTTAACCACGCCGTTGCGCCGCTCGGCACGGCGCTGACCGAGGATCAAATGGGCCTGCTTTGGCGCGCAGGGCCAGAGCCAATATTGTGCTTTGACGGTGACAAAGCGGGGCTGCGCGCGGCGTTTCGTTCAATCGAGCGGGCCTTACCGCTGATTAAACCGGGACAGACCTTGCGGTTTGCCTTGATGCCAGACGGCCTCGACCCTGATGATTTAATCCGAGAGCAGGGCGCTTCCGCGATGCGCAAAGCGCTCGATGACGCATTGCCATTGGTCGACATGTTGTGGCGGCGCGAGCTTGAGAAAGAAGACCTCAGCACGCCCGAAGCCAAGGCGGGGCTAAAAGATCGTATCTATGCTGCATTGCGCGAGATCGGGCATGAAGGCGTGCGCGAGCAATATAAAACGGCGCTGCTCGAACGCTTTGATAAATCCTTTGGCCGCCCGGCGTTTAAACCAGGGCGGGGCGGGTCGACATGGGGCCGCAAGAAGGGCAATCCGCCGCCGACCTCTGTGCTGAAGGCGCGGATGGGGCGTTATGACGATGTCAGCATGGGCCGCGCCCCGCGCGAGAAGCGTTTGGTGCAGGCGATTTTAGACACGCCGAGCCTGCTGGAGCGGGTTGACGAAATCTTTTTCGAGCTTAAATTTGATACGCCCGCCCTGATTGAGCTGCAAAAATGCATTTTTAGCTTTTGGCGCGACGCAATAGCTGTTGATAAATCATCTATTCGTGCCCATATAGTGGATAACGGGTATGCCGCGCATTTAAAACTATTCACCTCGTTTGGTAAAAATCTATCGGCTCTGGCGATGACAGAGGCAGGCGCAAGCCAAGATTTACGCGAAACGGAATGGCTAAAAGAAGCGGCAGCTCATCAAGAATTAGACGTTGCAGACGCGCAGCGCGCAGAGTTTAGAGACCGCATGAATGCGGTGCTTCAGGCAAATGACCGTGAAGCGATGAAGAAACTGATGCGAGCCGCGATTGCAACGAAACGGTAAACCCAGCTTGGGCGCTGTGTTGGCACTTGTCAGCACAGCCGTTTTGGCGTGAAGATTTACATGCAAGCCTTCGGGCCGGGCATGAACGGAGTGATTTATGGCGAAAGCTGCAGCGAAAAAGCCAGCCGCAAAAAAACCTGCCGCGAAGAAAAAAGCCGAGAAAGCTAAAGTCGAAGAGACTGAAGTGGCTGTAGCGCAGGAGGCCGCGGCCGAAGAGGTGAGCACCGAAAAGGCACCACTGCTCGATACAACAAATGCCGAAGTGAAGCGCATGATCACGGTGGCCAAGAAATCCGGCCTGCTCTCGACTGCTGAACTGAATAAACACATCCGCAAAGACGATGTCACGCCCGACGAGATTGAGGCTGTTCTCGCGCTTCTCTCTGAGCAAGGCATTAGCGTGGTCGACGAAGACCCGAACGCGAAAAACCCGAATAACCTTTTGGTTCGCAACGAGGACCGCTCCGTTAAGGGCGGGAACGCCAAAGCCGATCTGGATCGTACTGATGATCCGGTTCGCATGTATCTGCGCGAAATGGGCACGGTTGAGCTTCTGTCGCGCGAGGGCGAGATCGCTATCGCCAAACGTATTGAAGCGGGCCGAGATACAATGATCAAAGGTCTGTGCGAAAGCGCGCTGACATTTGAAGCGATCATGGTCTGGCGCGAGGAGCTCGAAGAGGGCCGTATCCTTCTGCGCGATATCATCGATCTGGATACGACCTATAATAAATTTATCGGCAAGGTGCAGATCGATAATTCTGCCGCCGCCGTGCGAAAAGAAAAGATCGAAAAAGGCGAAATCGAAGCCGAAGAGGGCGAAGTTCTTTTGCCGACTCGTCCGCAAATCATCAGCCGCGAAAAAGATCACGAAGAGGGGCAGAAAACCCTCGATGATGATGATGAGATTGACGAAGACGAAAAAGCCAATCTGTCCATGGCCTCCATGGAAGCTGAGCTGCGCGAGAGCGTCTTTGAAACACTAAGCTCAATTGGCGAAGATTTTGGGCGTTTCCAAAAACTCCAAGACATGCTTATCCGCGCGCGTCTCTCCGGTAAGAAATTGCGTAAGCCGCAAGCCGAAGAATATGACGCCATACAAAACCGCATCATCGAAGAACTTAAATCTTTGCACCTTAACAATGCGCGGATCGACGCGCTGGTTGAGCAGCTCTATGCGATTAACAAACGCCTGATCGGGCTTGAGGGTAAATTGATGCGCCTGGCCGATGGGAATGGCGTGCCGCGTCAGGATTTCCTCGAGTGTTATCTCGGTAGTGAGCTAAACCCGAATTGGGTTGAGCAAATGGAAGATCGCAGCGAGGCGTGGACGCGTTTTGTAAAACGTGAGCGCCGCTCGATTGATAAGATCAGAGCCGAAATTGGTATCCAAGCTCAAGAAACGGGCGTGCCGGTTGATGAGTTCCGCCGCATTGTTCAAACCGTACAAAAAGGCGAGCGCGAAGCGCGCCAAGCCAAGAAAGAAATGGTCGAGGCGAACCTACGCCTCGTGATTTCGATTGCGAAAAAGTACACGAATCGCGGCCTCCAATTCCTTGATTTAATTCAAGAAGGAAATATCGGTTTGATGAAAGCTGTCGATAAATTCGAATATCGCCGCGGCTATAAATTCTCGACATATGCGACGTGGTGGATCCGTCAGGCTATTACCCGTTCTATCGCCGATCAGGCGCGCACTATCCGTATTCCGGTGCATATGATTGAGACGATCAATAAAATCGTGCGCACATCTCGCCAAATTCTACATGAAATTGGCCGTGAGCCAACGCCCGAAGAATTGTCTGCGAAACTGGCTATGCCGCTCGAAAAAGTGCGCAAAGTCATGAAGATCGCCAAAGAGCCGATCTCGCTTGAGACGCCCATCGGCGACGAAGAAGATAGCCAGCTTGGTGATTTCATCAAAGATGATAATGCCCAGCTCCCGATTGATGCCGCTATTCAATCGAACCTACGCGAAACCACAACGCGCGTGCTCGCCTCCCTAACCCCGCGCGAAGAACGCGTCCTGCGCATGCGCTTCGGCATCGGCATGAATACCGACCACACATTAGAGGAAGTCGGCCAGCAGTTCAGTGTTACGCGAGAGCGGATCAGACAGATTGAGGCGAAGGCGCTGCGGAAATTGAAGCATCCGAGCCGGAGTAGGAAATTGCGGAGTTTCTTGGATCAGTAGGTAAGTATGTCGACAGATTATCAACGTCACAAAGCTTTTCTAGTCATCAAAGCGGTTGCTAAAAGAGCAATTGAGGGGGCGCCATTTTTTTCTTACAGTGAACTCGCTAAAG
>CALLBH010000113.1 GCA_938001945.1 uncultured Robiginitomaculum sp. | reverse complement strand
GTCTGATAGCGATCTCTGAGGGCATATGACCGATAGCATCACAAAATCCTCGGCCTCCTCTTTACCCCCTCAAAACCGCTTCCAGAGGGCTTTGTATTATAAGGATTTGATTACATTTCTATTCTTCTTCTCCTGCATTCTAGTTTTAAACCATGCGGGCGGGCATGTTGTCGCCGGAGCCGTTGGAATTGGCGCTTTTTTGGGCGTTTTAGGGCGCCGCATTCCCAACCCTAGATCCTGGCCATCGGTGATATGGGCCTGTTTGGCGTTTGTCATATATTTTGCAGTTAGTAATTTATGGTCCCCGGATCGTGATCTCGAGCTATATTTGAATGTTGTAAAATTTGCTGTCGGTGCGCCCATATCTGCCCTTTTAATTTGGGTCATGACGCATCAGCCCCGTAAATTAAAAACCTTGTGGCGGATTTGGCTCGGTTATGGCGTTCTACTCAGCGCCATAGTCTTTAGTTTTGATATCTTAAGCGGATTTGCGTTGACGAAGTCTATCGATCCGAGTGCCTTGCCTCAGAACATTGACGCAAATATATCGCACGGCATTAGCGTGCTACTCGTTATCATATGGCCAGCCTTATTGATGGTTTTCCACGATAGAAAAACCACAGCTAGATTGCGCGAAGCAACTATGGTTGCGGCCGGCATTCTTATCGCCTTTGCCATTTTTCGGTTTAGTAATTTTGCGAGCATTATCGTGATCATTGCGGCCTCTCTGGCGGCGCTCTGTGCCGTGAAATGGCCAAAAACCATTATCAACGCCTTATTCGCCGTTTTGACATTATCGCTAATATTTGCGCCATGGCTGGGCTTTGCGGCATCGAAATTCACCGAGACTCAAAAAGCAGGCCTTCCTTTTTCATGGGAGTGGCGCATCGAAACATGGGGTTTCATTTGGGAAGAAATTCTAGAAAACCCCTTCCTTGGTCACGGTTTTGGGGCGCTACGCGGTTATGATGAAACCTTTAGTTCACGCGGTTTTGAAAGCCTGTCTATCATCCCAACGCACGCCCACAATGCAGGGCTCCATTTATGGGTCGAAGGCGGCGGGCTTGGCATACTCATCACAGTCATTGCGCTTTGGTTCATCCGCCGCGCCGTGATCACAGCAGACTGGCTCACCCCCCAGCGCTCTATTGCCATAGCCGGCGGGCTTGCCGCCATCATCGTCTACGCAAGCCTATCCTACAGCGTCTGGCAGGATTGGTGGATTGGCACAATCGCGCTATTTGCGGCGATGATCCCGCTTATACCCGTGCGTAAGGCGCAATAAAAAACGCGCCCCGAAAGGCGCGTTTCTAAATTCTGTAAGTTTCTGTGAGACTAAACAGAGGCTTTAATCTTCTCAGCCAGATCCGTTTTCTCCCAAGAGAATCCACCATCGGCGTCAGGCGTGCGGCCAAAGTGGCCATAAGCCGCTGTGCGCGCATAGATGGCTTGGTTCAGGTTCAAATGCGTGCGAATGCCACGCGGGGTCAAGCTCATCAACTTGGGAAGAACTTTTTCAAGCTCAACAGCCAAAGCGGCATGTTTACTATCAAGCTCAACATAGATTGATGTCGGCTCAGCCACGCCAATCGCGTATGAAAGCTGGATATTTGCCCAATCGACAAGACCGGATGCCACGATGTTTTTGGCCAGGTAACGCGAAGCATAAGCCGCAGAACGGTCAACCTTCGTCGGATCTTTACCTGAGAATGCGCCGCCGCCATGCGGGGCCATTCCGCCGTAAGTATCAACGATGATTTTACGGCCCGTTAGACCTGCATCCCCATCAGGACCGCCAATCACGAAGTTACCGGTTGGGTTAATGTGGAAAACAGTTTCATCTGTGATCCAGCCATCCGGCATAACTTCATGGATATAAGGCTTTACGATGTCAGAAATATCCGCCGGGCTTAAGCCATCGGCATGCTGCGTTGACAATACAATCGCGGACGCGCCGACGGGTTTGCCGTCTTCATAGCGAACGGAAACTTGTGACTTAGCGTCAGGCTCAAGACCAGATTTCTCGCCAGAGTGGCGAACTTCTGCCAGTCTTTCGAGGATTTTATGGCTGTAATAAATCGGGGCGGGCATAAGCGCGCCTTCGACTTCGTTAGAGGCGTAACCAAACATAATGCCTTGGTCGCCTGCGCCTTCTTCTTTATGCGTGCCTGTGCCCTCATCGACGCCCGCCGCAATATCTACGGATTGCGCGTGAAGCAGAACGTCAACATCAGCATGTGCGTGATGGAAACCGGATTGCTCATAGCCAATGTCTTTGATGGCCGCGCGCGCCACAGCTTCGATCTCTTCTTTAGAGACGTCTTTGCCGCGTGTTTCGCCCGCAATGACAACTTTATTGGTTGTCGTCAGAGTCTCGGCGGCAACGCGAACATCCCATGGGGACATGCCAGCGGCGACGGATTTGCGGAAATACAGATCAACAATTTCGTCTGAAATACGATCTGATACTTTATCCGGATGACCCTCTGATACGGACTCAGAAGTGAAATAATAAGTTTTGCGTCCCATAGGACTCTCCTAGTTTTAAGGCTCTTTTCGCTATGCGCGTTTGGGCTTTTTATTATTATGAAAGAGGCAGGTAAAAAGGCGGAGCGACCATCGCTCCGCCTGATAATCATTTAGTCTAGTAGCGGTAATGCTCAGGCTTATAAGGACCTTCAGCTTTTACGCCGATATAGTCGGCTTGCTCTTGGCTCATCTCTGTCAGCTTCACGCCGATTTTTTCAAGATGCAAACGCGCGACTTTTTCGTCCAAATGCTTTGGCAGCATGTAAACTTTGTTTTCGTATTTCTTCGTTTTGGCATGCGCATCTTCCCAAAGCTCGATCTGAGCCAGAACTTGGTTGGTGAAGGATGCTGACATCACGAAGGATGGGTGACCCGTTGCGTTACCAAGGTTCAATAGACGCCCTTGGGACAGAAGGATCATGCGGTTGCCCTTCGGGAATGTGACCATATCAACTTGGTCTTTGATATTCGTCCATTCGAAGTTTTTGAGTGAAGCGACTTGAATTTCATTATCGAAGTGACCGATATTGCCGACAATCGCCATGTCCTTCATTTCGCGCATGTGCTCGAGGCGGATCACGTCTTTATTGCCGGTTGTTGTCACGAAGATGTCGGCTGTTTCCAGTGTGTCCTCGAGTGTCGTGACTTCAAAGCCGTCCATCGCCGCTTGAAGCGCGCAGATTGGATCGATTTCAGTGACCTTAACACGAGCGCCAGCGCCGCGCAGTGACGCGGCTGAACCTTTGCCGACATCGCCATAGCCAAGGACAACAGCAGTTTTACCGGCCATCATCGTGTCTGTTGCGCGGCGGATGCCGTCAACGAGCGACTCTTTACAGCCATATTTGTTATCAAATTTTGATTTCGTGACAGAGTCGTTCACATTGATCGCCGGGAATGGAAGTTGGCCTTGCTCAACGAGTTCATAAAGGCGGTGCACGCCTGTTGTTGTTTCTTCGGAAACGCCAACGATTTGGTCACGCATTTTTGTGAACCAGCCCGGGCTTTCTGCCATGCGCTTTTTGATTTGCGCAAAAATCGCTGCTTCTTCTTCGGATCCTGGCTCGCCTTCGACAAGCTCAGGTTCGCCGTTTTCAACGCGCGCGCCGAGAAGGATATAAAGTGTTGCGTCGCCGCCATCATCAAGGATGATGTTCGGGCCTTCGGGGAACAAGAATGACTTATCAAGATAATCCCAATGCTCTTCGAGCGTTTGGCCTTTGATTGCAAAGACAGGCACGCCGGCTTCGGCGATCGCCGCAGCAGCATGGTCTTGCGTTGAATAGATATTACATGACGCCCAGCGCACATCCGCGCCAAGGGCTGTGAGCGTTTCAATCAGAACGCCCGTTTGGATTGTCATGTGAAGTGAACCCACAATGCGGGCGCCTTTGAGCGGCTTGCTCTCGCCAAATTCTGTGCGAAGGGACATAAGGCCCGGCATTTCAGTTTCAGCAATGTCCAGCTCTTTACGGCCATATTCGGCTTGGCTGATGTCTTTTACAATATAGTCAGTCATGACGATCTCTTTAATTTGTGTGATGCCCGCAGGCAGTTGCGAAGGCGCGAGCGCGACTCCGAATTGAGGCTTAGTATCGCCCCTACCATTAACGGTCAAGTAACATATAAAGATTTTCTTATATTTTTATCTGTGCTATTGCAGTTGGACAGAATTGCTCTTAGACAGCCCCAAATTGACACTTAAAGGACACATCATGGCATCTACATATGACATCGTCGGGATCGGCAATGCGATCATGGACATTATCGCCCCGGTACAGGACAGCTTCTTAGCTGACCACAATATCCAAAAAGGCGGCATGACGCTGATTGATGAAGCGACAGCCTTATCGCTTAGCTCTGCCCTACCCCAAGCGGGCCGCGTTGAAGTAGCCGGCGGCTCCGGCTCTAACACGATTGCGGGCGCGGCGATGATGGGCGCGAAAGCAGCCTATATTGGCCTTGTCGCAAATGATGCTGTTGGCGCGCGTTTCACCTCCGGCATGCGCGACTCGGGCGTGACATATGATGTCGCCCCGCAAGCGGGCGGCCTTGCGACTGCGCGCTGCGTTATCGCAGTCACCCCCGATGGCGAGCGCTCCATGAACACATTTCTGGGCGCATCGACGCAGTTCACATCGGCCAATCTTGACGAGGCTCTCGTAAAAAGCGGCAAGATTGTTTACCTTGAAGGCTACCTATTCGATAGCGATGAAGCGAAAGCAGCCTTTGTTAAAGCCGCTGAGCTCGCCAAAGCTGCGGGCAATAAAGTTGCTCTGACATTATCGGACAGCTTCTGCGTAGGGCGTCACCGCGCTTCATTCTTGCATTTGGTCGAAAACCACATCGACATCCTGTTCGCCAATGAAGCAGAACTGACATCATTATTCGAAACAGATGATTTTGAAGCCGCAATCGAAGCCGTTAGCGCCTTCAATATCCTTGCCGCAGTGACACGGTCTGAAAAAGGCTCTGTGATTGTGAACCGCGAAGAGCGCGTGAACGTCGCGGCTGAACCTGTCGCGAAAGTAGTCGATACGACAGGCGCAGGCGATCAATATGCAGCGGGCTTCCTCGCCGCGTACAGCCAAAACAAGCCGCTGCCTGAATGTGGCCGCTGGGCGAGCCTCGCCGCCGCTGAGGTCATTTCGCATTACGGCGCGCGCCCAGAGCGTAAAATCGCGGTCTAATGCCTGCTCAATATCCCAATAAAAAAGCCCGGCTCTAAGCCGGGCTTTTTCTTTAATTTGATGCCTGCTTAAACAGCGAGGAAGAACTGATCTACGTTCTGATTGGCCGCAGTGTTGAGGCCCAGTTTTTTGACCATCGTTTCAAGCGCGTCTCTGTCTGTGCTGGTGATTGAGACAGTCGTCTTATCTTCACCGTCAACTTTAACTTTCGCGATCACGGCTTGAACGTCGCCCTGCGCGTAGAGTTTACGAGTCGATTTCACTTCGTAAGTCTTTGACTTCTTGGACAGGCTCTCCGCCAGCTCTTCGCCGTTCTCGGCAGACACACATGGCGCATTAAAACGCGGTAAGTGACGGCCAATACGCGCGGCAGTTGAACGTTTCATCGGAAGCGTTGTCTCGACAGCCGTTTCCCACTGATCCAGATCGCTTTCGCCATCAACAAGACGGCGGACGACGACTTTGTCATCATCGCTTAGGCTTGTGATCACATCCGTGCGTCCGGGATGTAGAAAATATTGGTCCTTGCGGGTTTCAGTCTGAACTAAATCAAATGTTTTGCATATCGTCTTAACGGCATCCTCGGCTTGGTCTTTGAACCCTCTCCATTGATAATTTTGATCTGGAGCGAAGTGTGAAGGCTTTTGCGATACGGGCTTGCTGTTCAAATAATACATGAGATCCTTTCAAAGATTCGGACAAAAAAACAGCGGCATACGAGGCTGCCGCCGTCTGTATTTCTGTAATTGGGCCTACTCCCTAAATGCTAAAAGACACCTTGGGAAAATGATTACCAATCGATAAATAAGTCTTTACAGAAGGTTAATCAAAAAATCAAGCCTTTTCAGCGACTTCGAACTCCATGATCACATCGTCTACCGCCAAATTGTCCCCTGCGGCGCAATTTACCTTGTCAATCACGCCCTTACTCTCGGCGCGGAGTGTGTTTTCCATCTTCATCGCTTCGACCACCGCGAGCGCCTGGCCGTCCTGAACCTCATCACCCTCAGTGACCATGACCTTCACGATCACGCCCGGCATCGGGCAGAGCAGCAAGTTGGATGTATCGGGCGCGACTTTGATCGGCATAAGTTTAGCCAGCTCGGCAGCGCGCGGATTGCGCACGGCGACTTTTAAATCGGCCCCGCGGTAATGCACGTCAAAGCCTTCGGGGCGCGGCGAAACCTTTAGTACCATCGGTTTGTTATCAATATAGACGCGCGCCAGTTTCTCGCCCGGATGCCAGCGCGTCAGCACTTCGATTTCGACGGTGGCTTTATCGCCCTCCTCGTCAATCGCCGCCAGAACGACGCCGCCGCGCTCGTCTTGGAGCTTGACCGTAAAGTGATCATCACTGACTTGTACCGCCCAGACATCAGGAATGTGGCGTTTATGATTGGCGAGCGCGCCGCTCACTTGGGCCTCGCGGTGCGCGCTGCGGTCATGCAATATGGCGCAAACAGCGGCGATGTGGCGGTGATGACCTTTGCCTAAATCAACGCCCTCAAAACCATCGGGATATTCTTCGGCGATGAAGGCCGTGGAAATATCGCCGCGCTCAAAGCGGTCATGTGACATAACGGCGGCGCAAAACGGGATATTGTGGCCAATGCCCTCAAGCTCGAAGCTATCCAGCGCATATTTCATCGCCTTAATCGCTTCGCCGCGATCGGGGCCCCATGTGCAGAGCTTGGCGATCATCGGGTCATAATACATTGAAATCTCGCCGCCCTCATAGACGCCGGTATCATTGCGCACGATGGTCCCGTCGCTGCGCGCGCCTTCTGCGGGCGGGCGGTAGCGTTTCAGGCGGCCAATTGACGGGAGGAAATTGCGATACGGGTCTTCGGCATAGACGCGGGATTCAATCGCCCAGCCATCCATCTGCACGTCTTTTTGCTTTAGCGTCAGTTTCTCGCCCTGCGCGCTGCGGATCATCTGTTCGACCAAATCGATATGGGTAATCATCTCGGTGACGGGATGCTCAACCTGGAGGCGGGTGTTCATCTCGAGGAAATAAAAATTCTGATCTTTGTCGACAATAAATTCAACCGTTCCCGCGCTATCATAATCCACGGCTTTGGCCAGCGCGACAGATTGATCACCCATGGCTTTGCGCGTCTCGGGGGTTAAGAACGGCGACGGGGCTTCTTCGATGACTTTTTGGTTGCGGCGCTGAATGGAGCATTCGCGCTCATTCAGGTAAATCACATTACCATGCTTATCGCCCAGCACTTGGATTTCAATATGGCGCGGCTGCTCGACGAATTTCTCAATAAAGATGCGATCATCGCCAAAGCTATTGGCGGCTTCATTCTTAGAGCTCTCAAAGCCTTCGCGCGCCTCGACGTCATTATAGGCAATGCGCATGCCCTTCCCGCCGCCGCCGGCAGACGCTTTAATCATCACGGGATAGCCGACTTGATTAGAGATTTTGACGGCTTCGTCTGC
>CALLBH010000112.1 GCA_938001945.1 uncultured Robiginitomaculum sp. | reverse complement strand
GCCCAGGGTCGCTTCATTGGCCACATAGCCCGAAGTCATGACGAGCGCGGCGTCTTTGGCGTGAAGCTCGGCCAGCTCTTTTTCGAGTTGGACGTGGTAATGCGTTGTGCCGGAAATATTGCGCGTGCCGCCGCTGCCTGTACCGACGGCGTCAACGGCTTGTTTTACCGCGTCGACGATGCACGGATTTTGGCCCATGCCCATATAGTCATTAGAGCACCAAACGGTAATTTTCTGCTCAGACAAATCAGATTTATACCACGTCGCCAGCGGAAATTCGCCGCGATGACGGCGAATATCGCGGAAAATGCGGTAACGCCCCTCAGCGCGCACGCGATTAACTGCATCGCGAAATGCGCCACTATATTTTTCTTCTGCGGGCTGCAATCGACTGTGATGGGGGCGTAAAGTCATGGATTTCCCTAAATTTTCACGTCTTTATAGTCGTAATGATATGATTTGACCATGGCCGAAACGCCGCAGCAATGGCCTTGTGATTTCAATGTTAATCTGGCTATAAGCCTCTGAAAATATTAGGGCTTCTTTTATGAGCGAATTCCCCCATTTGCGACTTCGTCGCAACCGCAAATCCGATTGGTCCCGCCGCCTTGTCCGCGAGTCGGTTTTAACGACTGATGATCTGATCTGGACGATGGTGATTAGCGATAGCGGCAAAGCCAGCGAGCCTGTGCCGTCCATGCCCGGCGTGAACCGCTTATCCATCCATGAAGCCGTGAGCGCAGCCCAGCATGCCGAAAAACTCGGCATTCCCGCAATCGCCCTCTTCCCGCATGTTAATGCGGACATCAAAAATGCTGACGGCGCAGAGGCCCTAAATGCTGATGGCCTCGTCCCGCAGGCAGTACGCGCCATAAAGGCCGCGACATCAAATCTCGGCGTTATCGTTGATGTCGCACTCGATCCATTCACCGATCACGGTCATGACGGCATTATGATCGGCGAGACCATTGATAATGACAGCACAGTTGAGCGCCTTGCCGAAGCCGCGCTTGTGCTCGCCGACGCCGGCGCTGATGTCGTTGCCCCATCCGATATGATGGATGGCCGCGTTGGCGCAATCCGTGAGGCGCTAGAGACAACAGGCCACAAAGACGTGCAAATCATGTCCTATGCCGCCAAATATGCCAGCGCCTTTTACGGTCCATATCGCGACGCCGTCGGCACATCATCTGCGCTAAAGGGTGACAAACGCACTTATCAAATGGATCCGGCTAATAGCGACGAAGCGTTGCGCGAAGTTTGCCTAGACATCCAAGAGGGCGCCGACATGATTATGGTCAAGCCGGGCATGCCCTATTTGGATATTATCACGCGTCTCAAAGCTGAATACGCCATGCCCACATTTGCGTTCCAAGTCAGCGGTGAATACGCCATGATTATGGCCGCCGCGCAAAATGGATGGATAGACGAGCAGCGCGTTGTTTTAGAAAGCCTGACCGCATTTAAACGCGCAGGCTGTGACGGTATTCTCACCTATTTCGCCCCGCGCGCCGCGCAGTGGCTAAAAGACAATTAGACCAGCTCTAAGTTTGCAAACGCGCAAGTAGCGCCGATGTATCCCATCTTCCGCCGCCCATATTTTGCACTTCTTCGTAATAGCCATCGACTTGTTTAGCTAAAGTCAAATCTGCGCCAATGGCCTCTCCCGTCTCCAGCGCAATGCGTAAATCCTTACGCATCCAGTCGAGCGCAAAACCAAATTCATACTCCCCGCGCCCCATTGTCGAAGCGCGATTATCCATCTGCCAACTTTGCGCCGCGCCCTTACCTATCGCGCCAACAACCGCGTCGATATCAAGCCCTGCTTTTTGCGCAAAATTCACACCCTCAGCGAGGCCTTGCAATATGCCCGCAATGCAAATCTGGTTCACCATTTTGGTCAGTTGCCCCGCCCCGCTCGGCCCCATTAATTTCGTCGCTTTGGCATAGGCGGCAATGACGGGTTCGGCCTTTGAAAAGACATCAACCTCACCGCCGCACATGACCGTCAGTTGCCCGTTGACCGCTCCAGCTTCGCCGCCTGAAATTGGCGCATCGACAAAACCGATACCCTTAGCCATCGCTTCGTCGTAAAGCGTGCGTGCACACTCAGCAGACGCTGTCGTGTGATCGACAATAATCGCGCCCGCGCCAAGCGCTTCAATAGTAGGGCGAACCACGGCATAGACATCAGGGTCATCCCCAACGCAGACAAATACAAATGCCGCGCCCTCTACGGCCTCAGCAATCGCATCTGCCGCTTTGCCGTCATAAGCTTCGGCCCAGCTTTGGGCTTTGGCCGCGCTGCGGTTCCACACCGTAACTTCATGCCCGGCGGCAACCAAATGCCCTGCCATTGGATATCCCATGACGCCGAGGCCCAAAAATGCACATTTGCTCATAGCTCTGCCTTTTTCTTCAATTTTCATATGTAGATAGCGAAAATTTGCCTCGCCACCGCGCCGCACCGCTGTTAAGTTTTAACCAGAGAGAGAAGGAATTCATGGACGCAGTCCCCCTTACAGCAAGCTGGCAAATGTGGGCAACCTTTGCCTTGGTAATTATAGCCGTCTGGCTATATTTCTCCGAGCGCTTCTCTATTGAAACCACGTCGGTCGCGATATTAACCGCAATACTGACCTTTTTCGGATTTTTCGGGACGGGGTCCGTTCAAGGTTTAACGTCGACGGAAATTTTCTCCGGTTTCTCTGATCCCGCGTTAATTACAATCATGGCCTTACTCGTCATTGGGCAAGGTATGTTCCAAACAGGGGCGTTAGAGCGCCCGACAAAGCGTATCAATACCTTGCTAGAAACCGCGCCCAGACGAACCTTGTTCTTTGTCTTCGCGCTCGCCTTTCTCGTCTCTATGTTCATGAACAACACACCAATAGTTGTGATGTTCATCCCCGTTATATCCGCTATGGCCCTGCAGCTACGCAAGTCCGCGTCGCGCTTTATGATGCCGCTTAGCTTTATTTGCATCCTCGCGGGCATGACGACGCTGATTGGCTCTTCAACCAACCTGCTTGTGGCAAGTACGCTTGAACGCCTCACCACCGACACTGTTGGTTTTTTTGACCCTATGGGACCCGGGCTTATTCTCGCCGCGATTGGCGCGATTTACCTCGTTTTCCTCTCCCCGATTCTGCTGCCGCATCGCGACACAGATGAGACGGAGCAAAGCACAGAGGGACATCAATTTATTGCACAAATCAAGATTTCCCAGAACCATCCACTCATGGGCGCAAAGCCCAATGCCGGTCTGTATCGCGGCCTACGAAATGTGACAGTTCGCATGATTATGCGCGGTGATCGCAAACTTCTTCCGCCTTTCGAAGACACGCTCGAAGAAGGCGACATCCTGACAGTCGCCGCAACGCGCCAAGCCCTGCGCGATCTTATGGCGTCGCGCCCGGAATATTTGCGCGGCATGCTTAATATTGGCGACTTCGGGCACCTTGATAAAGATATGCCGGATCGCGGCGCAATCGTCATTAGCGAAGCGGTCGTCGCCCCCGGCTCACGCCTGATTAGCCGTTCAATCAAGCTGGCAGGTTTTCGCCAAAATACAGGCTGCCTCGTTCTGGGTATACAGCGCCGCTCGCGGATGCTGCGTGAACATATGCTCGATATTCGTCTCGAGGCTGGCGATACGCTCCTGCTCTTTGGATATGAAACAGACACGGCGAACTTGCGTGAAAACCGAGATGTTCTCTTGCTGGACTGGGCGACCAAAGAGCTTCCTGATATTCGCAAGTCCCGTATTGCCCGTTTCTTATTTCTCAGCGTGATTATCGCCGCCGCTTTGCCTGGCGTTCCCATTGTGCTGGCCGCGCTGGGCGGCGCGCTGGCCATGCTCGCGACTCAGTGTCTAAACATTCGCCAAGCTGTGCGCGCATTGGATATGAAAATATTCCTCCTGATCGGCGCAGCTTTCGCTATGGGCCTTGCGCTTGAGCGGACCGGCGGAGCGAGTTTTATCGCCTATCAAGTTGTTGAAACCTTTATGCCAATGGGCCCGATTGCCCTTCTTGGGGCATTATTCATCGTCATAGCCGCCACGACAAATGTATTGTCGAACACGGCCACGGCGCTGCTCTTTGCGCCCATTGCCGTCAATATAAGCGCGCAATCCGGTATTGACCCGCTCACCATGGTGCTGACTGTAATCTTTGCGGCCAATTGCTGTTTCGCCACGCCGATTGCCTATCAAACTAACCTCCTTGTCATGGGACCGGGTCATTACCGCTTTGCTGATTTTGTAAAATTTGGTCTTCCCCTCGTCCTGCTTCTTTGGGTAAGCTTCATCATTATGAGCCCATTTGTATTTGACTTGCCCGCTTCATGACCCGCCCATTTGACCCCAGCCGGCTGCAATTCTATGTGACCGTTCCTGCGCCCTGCCCCTATTTAGACGGCCAAATGGAGCGCAAAATATTTACGCAACTTGATCCGCTCTCCGGCCCGCACCTTAATGATTATCTCACCCATTCAGGATTTCGGCGTTCGCAAAATGTGATCTACCGTCCGGCCTGCGAGAATTGTCGTGCCTGCCAATCACTTCGCGTTGTAACCAAAGAGTTCACACCCAATAAAGGCTTCCGCCGAACCTTGCGTAAAAACGCTGACCTTAAACGTGAAATATTAGAGCCCTATGCGACGCGCGAGCAATTCGCGCTGCTCCAAGCCTATCTTTCATTCCGTCACAAAGATGGCGGGATGAGCGCGATGGAGTTTCACAATTATGAAATCATGGTCGAAGAATGCGCCTCTCGCACGCTGATTGTTGAGTACCGCAACGCTGAGCATGTTCTTGTTGCCTGCGTTTTAGTGGATGAACTTAGCGATGGCTTATCCATGGTGTATAGCTTCTTCGACCCAGAACTGTCCGCGCGCAGCCTGGGTAATTTCATGATTTTGGATCATATTAATTTGTGCAATCACAATGACCTGCCTTATTTATATCTTGGATATTGGGTCAAGAATTCTCCAAAAATGAATTATAAATCGCGCTACAAACCCGCGCAGCTCTTAAAACGCGGCCATTGGGTTGGTTTTGACGACGTCGCCCCGTCGGCCATTGATCGCCTAAAGGCCAAATCGTGAAGCGCCGGGATATTTTCATTGCCGGCGCAGCTGCCGCCACGGGAGCCGCAACTTTGGGCGTACTTGCCAAAGGGCAAAATAAGCCAAATGCACCCGGACGCTCTGACAATCTCGCCGCGCCCAATCTATCCAAAAATATGCGCCAGTTCCGCATGGCAACCAGCTGGCCCAAAGACTTCCCGGGCCTTGGCATCATGCCCAACCGCTTCGCTGCTGCCCTTCGCGATATGAGCGGCGGTCGGCTGGACGTGAAAGTCTACGCCGCCGGAGAGCTTGTCGGCGCGCTCGAATGTTTTGACGCGGCCAGCTCCGGCGCGGCGGATATGTATCACGCTGCTGAATATTACTGGCAAGGCCTGTCCAATGGTTTTTCATTTTTCACGGCCGTTCCCGCGGGCATGACTGCGGCGGAAATTATGGGCTGGATTGATTTTGGCGGCGGGCAAGAATTGTGGGATGAGCTGTCCAAAAAATTCAACATCAAAGCCTTCCAAGCCGGAAATACGGGTCATCAAACCGGCGGCTGGTATAAAAAGAAAATGAACAGTCTTGAGGACTTTAAAGGCCTTAAAATTCGTATGCCGGGCCTTGCAGGCGAAGTCATTCGGCGTCTTGGCGGGGCGGCTGTTAAATTATCCGGCGGAGAGATTTATCAATCCCTGCAATCGGGCGCGATTGACGCGACAGAATGGGTTGGGCCATGGAATGATCTGGCTTTCGGATTTTACCGCGAAGCGCCATATTATTACGCCCCGGGGTTTCATGAACCCGGCGCGTCATTATCTGTTGGCATAAATCTAAAAGTCTGGAGTGATCTTCCCGCCTCCGATCAAGCCATGATCCGCTATGCTTGCAAAGCGGCCAATGACGCCAGCCTCGGCGAATACACGCACGAAAATGGACGCGCGTTAGTTGAGCTTAAAACCCGCCACGGCATAGAGCCGCAATATTTCTCTGACGAAATCCTAAGCGCTGTTTTTAAGACCTCCGACGAAGTTGTGCGCGACCTTGGCCAAAGCGATGCCATGACCCGCAAGATTTATGACAGCTATTTCAAAGCCCGCGAGTCTTATCGCGGCTGGACAGAAATGAGCGATGGCCGCTATATCGCGGCGCGCGGTAGAGCTCTGTCGGACTAGTCATGACGCGCGAAACGGTAGAAACACTCGGCGCGGCGCTCCAAGGCATAGGCTGGCTCGCGCTCCCCTTCACGCTTCTGCCGCTCATCATATTATGCGCTCCACAATTCAAAATCGCCCGTGATCTTGGCGGACATTTTATTTCTATTCTCGACGGACTAAATTTCGCAATTGGCGAGATCGTTAAATGGGCGCTCCCAATAATGGTCATCGCCGTCGTGATTAGCGTCGTGCTTCTGTCAATATTTGGCATTTCAATTACCAAACTCGATGAGCTTCCGACCTATCTGCATGCTGCTGTTATTATGCTAGGCAGCGCCGCAACATTACTTGCGGGGCAGCATGTTCGCGTCGATATTTTTCATTCCCGAATGAGTCCGAATCGAAAAGCCTTTATTGATATTATTGGATTTTATGCGCTCATTATTCCGACTTGCATTATCCTGCTGTGGATGAGCCAAGGCTTTGTCACGCAAAGCTGGGTCGCGCTTGAAGGTAGCAATGAGGCCGACGGCGTTCGCGGCGTATATCTGATTAAAACGCTTCTGCCCTTATTCGCGATCACCGTCGCAAGCCAAGGCCTCGCTATCGCGCTTCGCGCGGCGCTCGCTCTGCGGGGTTATGACCGCCCGCAAAGGCCCGAACATATTCCGCCGCTATTTGGGCACGCTCAGGATATGCCAAAATGACGGGCGCGGAATGGCTTGCCATATCCATGTTCGCCGCGCTCTGCGGTGTTCTCATGTGTGGCTTTCGCGTGGCTTTTGCCTTGGCGGGCATAGGCCTAATATTTGCGGCTATTGGCGTGGCTAGCGGAACATTTGAACCCAGCTTTTTACTCGCGCTTCCAGGACGGATATTTCCGCTCATTACGGGCGATCTCCTTATGGCCGTGCCGCTCTTTGTCTTTATGGGTGTGATGCTGGAAAAATCACGACTGGCGGAAAACCTGCTCGAATCCATGAGTGATTTATTCGGCCCGCTGCGCGGCGGGCTGGGTGTTTCAGTTGTCATGGTCGGGGCGCTACTAGCCGCCTCAACTGGCATTGTCGGCGCAACTGTCGTGACCATGGGGCTATTGTCCTTACCGACAATGCTGAAACGAAATTACTCGCCCGCTTTATCATCGGGCGCAATTGCCGCGTCCGGCACGTTAGGCCAAATCATTCCGCCCTCTATCGTGCTCGTCATCCTTGGCGACCAAATGAGTAATGCCTATCAAGAGGCGCAGCGCAGTTTCGACCTCCCCGGCGGTAACGTCGTCTCTGTCGGTGACCTTTTCACAGGCGCGCTTATTCCCGGACTTATCCTCGTGGCCGCCTATGGCCTCTACATTGTCATTGCTGCTGCTCTAAAGCCAGAGCTTGCCCCCGCATCGGGCTGGCCCGAAGACGCCAAAGTCTGGCCCTTTATGCGCCGCACACTCGCAGCTATGCTACCGCCCATCATCTTGATTATTGCAGTGCTAGGCTCAATTCTGTCGGGCTACGCCACGCCTACACGCGGCGCGGCGCTCGGCGCGCTCGGCGCGGTTTTACTCGCCGCATGGAAACTGAATACCGAAAACAAAGCTCTACGCTATGCCGTTGCCCTAGCTGCTATCGGGACGGTTCTGATGGTCTTTATCGATTTACTTCCCGTCGATACGCGGCTTGGACAAACGGGCTGGACGGGGATCGAATATATTGCGGTAGTCGCCGCTATTCTGGGTGCGCTGTTCTTGCTGCTAGGTGCGGCAGCGGCCTTTCTCAAACTCATTGGGTCTGGTCATATTTCCGAAACATCGCGCTCCACCATGCATATTACGTCCATGGTTTTTCTTATCCTTATCGGCGCAACAATATTCAGCCTCGTCTTTCGCGGATTTGGCGGAGATGATCTGGTCGCACGAGGCTTAGAGGCCGCCCCCGGCGGACCGATTGGTGCACTTTTGATTGTGATGTTTGTGATGTTCGTCCTCGGGTTCTTTCTCGACTTTATCGAGATTACATTTGTCGTCGTCCCGCTCGTCGCGCCTGCATTGCTGGCGATGGAGCTAACGCCGGGCAACACCATTGACCCGATTTGGCTCGGCATATTATTTGCGCTCAATTTACAAACTAGCGTCCTCACCCCGCCTTTTGGCTTTGCGCTATTTTATCTGCGCGGTGTCGCCCCGCCCGAGGTCAAAACAGGCGACATTTATCGCGGGGTTCTGCCCTTTATCGCAATACAGATTGCGGTAATTTTACT
>CALLBH010000111.1 GCA_938001945.1 uncultured Robiginitomaculum sp. | reverse complement strand
ACAGTTTACAGCAAATCGTAAGCATCGTTCCTACGCCGGCCTTACGCGCCGCGTCCACGACCTCTGTGAGGTCATCTGCAAATTTCTCGCCGTGTAAATTAACGTGACTATCGACCCACATTATGCGGCCTCCCCTCTAAGTGCTGAAAACACCGAAAGCATCGTTACGGTCTTGTCCATATTCACGCCTGCCTCGGCGCGGCGCAAACCGTTTAGGCGATCTCGTAAGTCCAACCAGAATTGTGTTGGCCGCGCAAGTTGCATAGGGCCAAAGGCACTGCTCCATTCGCCTGTTGCGCTGTATCGAGCCTGGGCGCTGACAAGATCAATCAAGCTATCCCAAAAAAGTTCGCGATCTGTTGCGGCTCCAATGAGAGCAAGCGCGCCAGCTAAGCGATGATCTTGGGCGGTGCTGCGCAGAAATTGCGGCGATAAAATATCAGCGAGTGGCCGCAAAACGCTTGCTTCGCTTTGGGCCAGCGCAAAAGCTTTCCCGGGTGCACCGCGAGAGAGCTGAGCCGCAATGTTGGCGGTTTTTTCTGGAATATCCTGAGCGACCAACCATGACACAATCTTCGACTTAGGCACTTCGCGCAAGGTCAGATTCAAACAGCGCGACCTAATTGTAGGAAGCAGACGGCCAGACTCCGACGAGAGCAAAATGAGCAAAGCATTCGCGGGAGGTTCTTCAAGAGTTTTTAGAAGAGCATTCGCCGCACTAATATTTAAATCATCCGCGCTATCGATCAGACATACGCGCCAACCACCCTCAGACGGTTTATGAGCGAAAAAATCGGTTAGCCTTCGCAGTTCAGACACGACGATTTCTTTGCGTAGTTTTTTCAGCTTAAAATCATAGGGCGGACGCAAAAGGAGAAAATCGCCGTGCCCCAGTGACGCCACTCGGCTTGCGATTGGATCATGCTCCGGTACATCAAGATGTCCATTTGTTTGCGGGGCGCCGCCCAATACATGGCGAATGATACGGTAAGCAAATGTCGCTTTTCCGACCCCTTTAGGGCCATTTATCAACAGCGCATGATGGAGACGTCCAGAGGTAATTTGAGCAGCAATCCGCTGCTCTGCGTCTTTGTGCCCCAAAAGATCATAGACGTCACGAGGATGGGGGCAGCCACTGGCGCGATCCGCTTGCGGATAGTCTTCTTGTTCAATCGTACGAGCCAAATGAGATCCTAGAGGTTTAATCCGCTGAATTTATCTAACATTCCGCTTTTTATTGCGCCAAATATTTCGTCGCGTGATGCGGCCGCGTCAAGCATTACAAAGCGCTCCGGGTCGCCCTCAGCGATAGACTGGAATGCCGCGCGAATGGTCTTGTGAAAATCCAGTGCTTCTTTATCAAAACGGCTGAGCTCTTCGCCGCGTGTTTCAACTCGCTTGAGCGCAAGCACCGGGTCAATATCAAATAGGAATGTTACATCCGGCCCAAACCCGCCCATCACTGCGTCATGGACTGAATTAATGTTCTTCAAATCGACGCCCCGCGCATAGCCTTGATATGCAACAGTGCTATCGGAAAAACGGTCACTCACGACCCATACGCCGCGCTCCAGAGCGGGCTTAATAAGTTTTTCAACGTGATCTACGCGCGCCGCATACATCAGAAGTAGCTCTGTCATGCCAGACCAGCGATCATCAATGCCAGATAGGACAAGGTCACGGATTGCTTCAGCGCCAAAGGTCCCGCCAGGTTCGCGCGTGAGTAAGGTTTCGATTCCTTGAGCTTCGAGCGCCGTGCACAGGCGTTTGGCTTGCGTTGTTTTCCCCGCGCCTTCACCGCCTTCAAATGTTATAAATTTCCCGTGCTTCATCTTAACCCCCAAATAATGATCCAAGGCCAGCAAAAATTCGGCCCATCATACCTTTACGCTTTACATCATCCATTGCGACCAACGCAAAGCGTTGATCCTTTTTACCCGGCACAGAGACAACCAGAGTTCCAACATTTTGGCCTGTTGTTATGGGCGCTGCGAGAGGGCCATCATATTCAATGCTGACCGTCATGTTTTTTCGTGATGATTTATGCATCCCAATAGCGACATTATCTTTTACCGAGACTGTAACACTTTCAGCTTCGCCCATAAAAACGTCGAGTTGGCTAACGTTATCACCGGCCTTAAACAAAGTGTAAGCCTTAAACTCATTAAACCCTGCGCGCATGAGGCGAATGGACTCCGTGCGCCGAGCCCCCGTATCGGGCAACCCATTCACCACTATAATGATGCGAGTATCACCTTGCTTTGCGGAGCCGACTAAACCTTTTCCAGACGCCTCAGTTGCGCCGGTTTTAAGGCCATCCGCTCCGTCAAATCGTCCGAGCAGCGGGTTACGATTATATTGCGTGCGGCCTTCCCAAGTGTAGCTTTTGTCACCGTAAAGCGCGTAAAATTCTGGATACTCATTAATTGTGTAACGCGATAATTTTGCCAAATCATAGGCGCTGATGACATGCTCCGGGTGCGGCCAACCAGTTGAATTTCGAAACTCAGCCGTCTCTAATCCTAACTCTCTCGCGCGCTTCGTCATCATGCGCGCAAAAGCTTCTTCGGACCCGGCGATGCCTTCTGCCAGAACAATACATGCATCGTTACCACTTTGGATGATCACGCCTTTAATGAGGTCTCCCACGCTGGCTTGTGAATTAACGCGCAAGAACATTGTAGAGCTTCCCGAGGCAGATCCACCTCTGCGCCATGCATTTTCACTTACGGTCATCATCGTGTCTTCGGAAATAGACCCATCACGGATGCGATCAAAAACAAGCGACGCCGTCATGATCTTGGTCATAGATGCCGGCGCCATTGCGCGGCGAGCATCCTTTTCAAAGAGGATAATACCCGTCTCTGCATCCATGATCAAAGCATGCGGGGCAGAGGTTTCAAATATATCCGTCTGGGAGGTAGCCGTTTGATTTACAGCCAAAACTGCGAAAAACAGCACACAAAAACGAGAAAGAAATAGAGACATGGAGACCTGAAAGCAAAGAATCAAAAAACGCGGCATAACTGCCGCGTCTATGACTACCCACAGCAGGCG
Source organism: uncultured Robiginitomaculum sp. (assembly GCA_938001945.1). Taxonomy (GTDB): domain Bacteria; phylum Pseudomonadota; class Alphaproteobacteria; order Caulobacterales; family Maricaulaceae; genus Robiginitomaculum. The sequence goes on along the minus strand of CALLBH010000111.1, from coordinate 5,263 downwards.
CTGTGGGTAAAGGCTTAGGTCGTAATTTAATGCATTTCGATAAGGCGCGCGTCGGCGTAACCCAATGTTGCAACGAGCTGCTTAGCCGCCATTGCTTCACGCTCTGATGTATAAGGGCCAACAAGAACGCGATATAGAGATTTGCCATCACGCTCAATCTTGGAGACCGAAAACGCTCCGACAGGGCTTAATGTGCCGCGAACTGACTCCGCACGCGCCATGGATGAAAACGCAGCCGCTTGAATATAATGCGCAGACGCAGGCATTTGTGAGCCTTCAAATTTGTCGCCGGTGTAAAGCGCGGGGATGAATTGACCCATAGATTTTCTATCAGCGCTCGCCATGTGAATTGGGCCTGTGATCGTTAGCGTCATCACGCCCCCATCTGGCGGCGTAAATGTCTGCGCCGGACGGTTTTCATTTTTATTGTCTGCAGGGCGCAAAGGGCCAGCCTCACCAGAAACCGGCGCTACAGGTGCAGAGAAATCAAACATCTGAGGCACAGTTGTTTGCGGCGCCGCTTTTGCCACTGGCTGCGGCGTTAGCTTAACGGGTTCACCTTGCGGGATTACCGATAAGGGTTTGTAAGCGGGCGGAGCAATCTCAGCAACGACTGGCGCTTTAGGCTCAGCTTTAATTTGCGGCTGAGGTGTTGCGATGCGCGGCTTCACAGGGGCGCGTTTTGCCATCTGGCTATCCATTGGATCGGCGGGACCGGCATATTGAACGCGCACTTTACCGAGGCCCTTAATGCCCAGAACTTTAGCTGCGCCGCGAGACAAATCGATAATACGGCCTTTAACAAAGGGACCACGATCATTAATGCGCAGCATAATGGTTTTGCCTGTATCAACATTCGTTACAAAAACTTTTGAGTTAAGCGGCAAAGTCTTATGTGCGGCCGTCAAGCCGTTCATATCATATGTTTCGCCATTCGCCGTTAGCTTGCCGTTGAAGTTTGGGCCATACCATGACGCGACGCCTGTCTCATCATAAGACGGATCATGTTTTGGAGTGTAACTCTTACCATCTATGCGGTATGTGCGGCCTACTTTTTGATGGCTGTATAATTTTGTATCCACTTTGCTGGGGTCAAAAGTTTGCGAAGGGACAGAGAGCTGAGCAAGAGCTTTAGGTTTCGCTGTTGGGCGAGGCGCAACTGCGCGCGGCGCGATATAGTCTTGCTGCCCGACAAATGGTGTGGGTTGAGACGATATCCGAGGCGCAGCACTATAATGACTTGCGGCTCCGCCGGGTTTTGCGAGCTTATATGTAATTGGCGCAGGGCTAGAGCTTCCAGCCCAAGCTTGTCCGGATACACTTAAAGCTAATCCCGCTAGGAGCGTAATCGCTATATTCTGTTTTTTACCACTACTCATGTCACTCACCTTTATCAGCCCCATTTGCATGCCCATATTTTTATGGGTCGTTGGAAACAGTTTATAGACGAACGTTTTTAATACCCTCTTAGATAACAGGCTTAATTTCTTCTTATGATGCATAGTGACCCAAATCTTAACGGCTGTTGAACTCTCAAATAGATGTTTGAAAATGCAAATATTACGCCAAAATCTCCGCTATTGTGGGGGTTTTGCAGAGAATATGCAGATAAGTGAAACTACAGGCTTGCGGGGCCATGCAACTATTGCTAACTCGCGCCAATCTCGGGCGGGTGGCAGAGTGGTTGAATGCACCAGTCTTGAAAACTGGCATAGGTGTAAGTCTATCGGGGGTTCGAATCCCTCCCCGCCCGCCACTCTGGCGGCTCCGAGATTATCCAACCAAATCTCGCAGTATTTCATCAAAGATGAAATTTGGACTTGAAATTGCGCTTTGAGTGAGTGTACTAACGCGCTAACACAGTGAGACTCGCAATGGCTTATACAAATTTTGATACAACACCGCGCTTAACAGACGAAGCAAAGCGTCTTGAATATCTCTCTAACGCCATGGTTTCGATTGGCGAGCCGTTAGAGATGCAACGCTTTTTAGTAGATCTTTGCACGCCAGCAGAACTGCGCGCACTCTCAGAGCGCTGGCATGTCGCGAAAATCTTAGACCAAGGTGAATTGTCCTACCGCGAAATCAACGCTCGAACAGGTGTATCTACAACAACGATCGGCCGTGTGGCTCGATTCCTCAAAGAAGAGCCCCACAAAGGCTACCGTTTAGTTTTAGATCGAATGAAGAAGGCAAGAGAAACATCATGACTGAAAGGCTACGCATTGCGGTACAGAAAAAAGGCCGCCTCGCAGATGACAGCTTTGCTCTGCTTAAAAAATGCGGATTGCGCTTTGCAATACGCGGCGGCGGTTTACTGACACGGGTTAAGAACCTCCCCATAGATTTATTACTCGTACGTGACGACGACATCCCTGCATTTGTATCAACAGGCGCAAGTGATTTAGGTTTTGTTGGCGAAAATGTGCTCGTGGAAGAGCAGCTCACCACGACAGGCGGAATTGATGCACACATTGATCGCCGTTTAGGCTTTTCGAGATGCAAGCTTTCGCTCGCCGCCGAAAATGATGGCAATATAAAAACAGCATCGGATCTTGGCGGAACAAAAATCGCGACGACCTACCCCGGCGTTTTGCGCAAATATTTAGCTGACAATAATATCAAAGCCACGATCGTTGAGATGAAAGGCGCGGTTGAACTCGCGCCCAGCATCAATATTGCGCAGTCTATATGTGACTTGGTGTCCTCTGGCGCGACATTAGAGGCCAATGGCCTGTCCGCATTTGATACAATTTTGCAAAGCGAAGCTGTTCTGATTAAATCGGCCCGCACGCTATCGCCCGCCAAACAAGATATTTACGACAAGCTTGTGCGCCGCATTGATGGCGTGACAGCGTCATCTGACAGTAAATATATAATGCTAAATGCCCCGCGCTCTGCTCTGGACGCGATCAGCGCAATTTTACCCGGCGCAGACGCGCCAACAGTAATGTCACTCGCCGGATCAGAAGACATGGTGGCGGTTCAAGCCGTGTGCACAGAGAATGTCTTTTGGGAAACGCTCGAGCAGCTTAAAGCCGAAGGTGCACGCTCAATACTTGTGCTTCCGATTGAAAAGTTGATGGCATAACAATGCGTGTTCTCGATTGGTCATCACTAGATAGTGCCGCTCGCAGAGCCGCCCTCACCCGCCCCGCCAGCGGTGAAGATGAGGCGCAGATCAAAACTGTTCGAGAGATCCTTGCTGACGTTAAGGCGCGCGGAGATGATGCAATAGCCGACTACACGCAGCGTTTTGATGGTGTGAAATCCAATGCGTTTCGTGTTCCCCAAATCGAAATTGACGCGGCAGAAGCCGCGCTCTCGGACCGAGACCGCAGCGCACTCGAAACGGCGATGTTCAACATCATTGCTTTTCACGCTCTGCAAATCCCAAAAGACCTAGCGATGGAAACAATGTCCGGGGTTCTGTGCCGCCGCGTGGCTAAACCGCTGGCCAGCGTAGGTCTTTATATACCCGGCGGAACAGCTCCGCTTGTATCTACAGTAATGATGCTGGCCCTGCCGGCGCGAATTGCCGGCGTCAAACGCCGCGTTGTATTCTCACCGCCGCAAGCCGATGGTAAAATCAATCCGACAATCCTTGCAGTCGCAAAACTCTGCGGCGCAACCGAAGTTTATTGCGCAGGCGGCGTACAGGCAATAGCGGCTATGGCTTATGGCACACAAAGCAGCGCGCCTGTTGCCAAAATATTTGGCCCTGGAAATAGCTGGGTCGCGGCAGCTAAGGCGCAAGTTGCCCTGCCCGCTTCCGGCCCGGCTATTGACCTTCCTGCTGGCCCGAGTGAAGCGATGGTGGTTGCAGATGATAAAGCCAGCGCAGCCTTTGTTGCTTCTGATCTGCTAAGCCAAGCCGAGCACGACCCAGAAGCGCAGGTGATTGGCGTTGTGTCATCGCAATCTGTTGCCAACGATGTTAACGTAGCGCTTAAAGCACAATTATCCGATCTACCGCGTGCTGATATCGCGCGTCAGGCCCTAAAAGCGGGCGCCATAATTATTGCAAGCGGCGATGACAGACTTGAAATTATCAACAGTTACGCGCCTGAGCACTTAATATTGCAAACAGATGACGCCGCCCAGCTTGCAGAACGTGTTGATCATGCGGGTTCAATATTCATAGGCCCTTGGACACCTGAATCTGTTGGCGATTACGCCAGCGGCACAAATCATACATTACCCACTGCTGGCGCTGCGCAGGCCTATTCGGGCGTAAATGTGGAGAGCTTTATGAAATTCACAACGCTGCAAACGCTAACTGCGGATGGACTGCGCGCACTCGGCCCTGCTGTTGAGCGCCTCGCTGAGCTTGAGGGTCTCGACGCCCACAAGCGCGCCGTTAGCATACGACTAGAGAGTCTATCATGAACGATTGGCCCATGAATATTGCGCGTCCTGCAATTGCAGCGATGTCAGCCTACAGCGCGCGCGGCGCAGCGAGCGGTGCTTTGCATCTCGATGCAAACGAGTCGCCCTATGCGCCTCCACCAATTAAAGGCGCGACGGATTATAATCGTTATCCGGGACAGCAGCCACCGGCTCTCATGGCGCGCCTTTCCGATCTTTACGGCGTGCCGTCAGAGCAAATCATGCTGGGCCGCGGCGCAGACGAAGCAATTGATATTTTGCTGCGCACATTCTGCGAGGCAAATAGGGACAGCATTCTGATTTGTCCGCCCACATTTGGTTATTTCAAGACGGCCGCGCAAATCCAAGGCGCGAATATTATCGAAGTTCCTCTAAATGATGACTTCACTTGGGATAGCGCCGCAGTTCTTAAAGCCGCGCCAGAGGCTAAACTCATATTCTTGTGCTCTCCAAACAATCCTACGGGCAACATTATCGAAGGTGATTTGGTTGAACAGCTTTGTGAGGCTTGCCCGGAGAGTTTGATTGTTGTCGACGAAGCCTATCAAGAGTTTTCGAGCGCTAAGGGGTATGTCGGCAAGCTAAGTGAATATCGGAATTTGGTTATTACGCGCACACTTTCTAAAGCTTATGGACTTGCAGGCGTTCGAGCAGGCGTTGCACTGGCTCATTCTGATGTTATCTCGCTCATGCGCAAAGTCTTACCACCCTACCCGATCCCGCGCCCGGTTGAGCGCGCCGTCATGGACGCATTGTCCCCTGCCGCCATGGCATTGCATGGGGCGCGCCTCAAGGAAACCTTATCCGAACGCACCCGATTGGCTGTGGGGTTAGCAAAGTCCGAGTTCGTCGCGCAAGTTCTACCAAGTGAAGC
>CALLBH010000110.1 GCA_938001945.1 uncultured Robiginitomaculum sp. | reverse complement strand
GGCGGGTCAGGACTTTATGGTTTGGACGGGCTTGAAAATGAGCAATGGGTCAAGGTCGACACGCCATGGGGCGATGCGTCTGATGAGATTTTATTTGCGGAAATGAATGGCGTAAAATTGCGCTTTTTGCCGCGTCACGGGCGCGGCCACGCAATCATGCCAAGTGACGTGAATTATCGCGCTAATATTGACGCGCTTAAGCGCAGCGGCTGCACGGATGTGCTCTCGCTCTCTGCTGTCGGCAGTTTGAAAGAAGCTTACCCGCCCGGTCATTTTGTTGCGGTTGATCAATTTATTGATCGCACATTTGCGCGTAAGAAAAGCTTTTTTGGCAAAGGCTGCGTGGCCCATGTTTCTGTTGCTGATCCAGTATGTGAGCGCCTCTCAAATATGGCCGCAGATAGCGCGCAGGCTGCTGGCGCGCCTGTCACGCGCGGCGGAACATATCTGGCGATGGAAGGGCCGCAATTCTCGACCAAGGCCGAGAGCGCACTTTATCGCCAATGGGGATGTGATGTTATCGGCATGACAAATATGCCTGAAGCCAAGCTCGCGCGCGAAGCGGAGCTTTGCTATGCTACCATCGGCATGGTTACGGATTATGATTGCTGGCATCCGGACCACGGTAATGTCGATGTGGCCAGCGTGATTGCCACATTGATGGGGAATGCAGACATCGCCCGCGCGACTGTGCGCGGGGTGATTGATCGTTTGGCCGAAGGGCCGCGCACGCCATCCAAGCAGGGCATCGAGACGAATTTGGATTTTGCGATTATCACACAACCCGAGAACCGCGATCCAGCGCGCATGGCAAAGCTCGATGCTGTCGCGGGGCGCGTCATATAATTAAACCCGCCACGCGGATATGCGAGGCGGGTTATATCTCCCGGGGAGGAGATGAAGCGGTCTCGTGCCGCCTATTTTTTGCTTGCGTCAGCTTTGGCGTAAAGCGATCCGGCGGGCACAGTCAGTGAGGCCGTAACAACTTTTCCGCGCTTGAGTTTGCAAGACACTTTAAAGCTCTCCCCGCCATCAAGCGGTGTGGCTTCTAGGATGATTTTACGCTTTGTCGCCGTTTTAAATTCCAGCTTATGCTTCTCAAGGCTAACGTCACCGGACTCGATGACATAAGTTTTGCACTGGGTCACTTGGTCTTGCGTAACGGCCATTGCAGGGGCCGCGGCCATGCCGAGTAAGGCAACACCAAGCGAGGCAGCCGTTAAAGTTTTGCGATTAAGAACAGTCATGATTTACTCCTTCTGGGGTTTATAATTTTTGATTAGGTCTTTTCTTTTCATATTAAAAATGCATAGTTTGAATAAGTGTTATGCACTTCATGTATGGATAGAGAATATGCAGAAACGATTAGAAGCTTTGGATTTGAACCTAATTTTGGCGCTATTTTGGCTGCTGACTGAACGGAACGTGACGCGCGCTGCAGATCGATTAGGCCTGTCGCAACCTGCCACGTCGCGCGCGCTCGGGCGATTGCGGGATATTTATGCTGACCCAATTCTCGTGAAATCTGGGCGAGAGATGAACCCAACGCCGCTAGCGCATTCGCTCCTGCCGACAGTCACGAAAGCCGTAAAAGAGATGCGTAGCGTTTTTAGTATGACCGAGGCCTTTGATCCCGAAGCGGCGAGTGGTCGTTTTCGCGTGGGCTGCAAAGATAGTATTGCAATGCGTATTGTTGCGGCATGGGAGCGTAGCGTCAGACCTAAAGCGCCCAATATTACGCTGGAAATTGTTGATCTAACAGTAGAGTGCGCCCGCGACTTGGTAAGCGGGGCATTAGACATCGCTATTTTGCCGCTCAATGTAGAAATGGATATACCGCCAAGTGTGGATATGAGCCAATTTGTCATTAAACCGCTTTTTACCGACCCTTGGATCACATTGGTGGCGTCGACGCATCCATTGGCAAAGCAAAAATTATCTATGAAAGAATTTACGTCATATGATCATATTATCGTTAATCCCGATAATGGACCGGAGAAATCAAACATAGATCGGATGCTCGCAGAGCACGGCTTGTCGCGTCAAATTGCATATCGCACGCAAAGCTTTCTTCTCTCGCTTCCGATTTTACTGGGGACGAATTGTATATTGACGACGAGTGAGAGCTTGCTGGGATGTGGTATCATTGGGGTGCAGCGGTTGAGCTGTCCTCTCCCCTTAGATCCTTTGCGATTTTCAGTGGGCTGGCACCCGAACTGGACAACAGATGCGCGTCACAAATGGATACGCAGTCAATTACTGCCCATTCTTGCAGAAAATGATCCGCAATGCTTATGCCATCTGGACGATTTGATTGACGCTGCGTAGAGTGGGAAAATGAAATCTCCACTCAAATTATACATCGGCAATAAAAACTATTCGTCTTGGTCACTGCGCCCGTGGCTCGTGCTGCGCAAAGCAGAACTCCCCTTTGACGAAGAGATCATAAAGCTGGATGTGCCGGGTTATAAAGCGGCGCTGCGCGCTGTTTCTGATGCGGGGACCGTCCCTGTTCTAAAGGTCAAAGACGAGGTCATCCCGGACAGTCTCGCTATCTCGCAATGGGCAGCCAAAGCAGTTCCGAATCTTTGGCCGGTAGATCCTGTCAAACGCGCCCGCGCAATTGAGGTTACCCGAATGATGCATGAAGGGTTTGAGGCGATACGTGAGCATGCCCCGATGAATTTGCGTCGCCGCACATCGTCAAATATGCCGCAATCTTGTTTGGATGACGCGGCTAAAATGGTTGAGCTTTGGGAGGACTGTTTGTCCGCCCATAACGGGCCATTTCTCTTTGATGACTGGTGCATTGCGGATGCGTTTTACACGCCTGCTGCCACGCGTTTTGTTAGCTATGATTTACCGCGTAGCGCCAAGGCTGATACATATATTTCGGAATTGATGAGTGATATGGATTATATGGACTGGGAAGCCGATGCCATGGTTGAGCCATGGGACCTCCCTGAAACTGATAAGGTCAACCGATGAATTTAAAAGACAGTATTCGCACCATTCCCGACTTCCCAAAGCCAGGGATTATGTTTCGCGACATCACGACATTGATGACGAACCGCAAAGCGTTTCACGCCGCGATTGTTCAGCTGTGTCAGCCTTATGAACATATGAAAGTCGACAATGTTGCAGGGATCGATGCGCGCGGATTTATCTTTGGCGGCGCAATGGCCGACCGTCTTGGCGCGGGGTTTGTACCTATTCGCAAGGCGGGCAAATTGCCGGGGCAAACTTATACTCAAGACTACCAACTTGAATATGGCACGGACACATTAGAGCTTCATGCCGACTCAATTCGCAGTCAGGAAAAGGTCGTGCTCGTTGATGACTTAATCGCGACAGGCGGGACCGCTGAGGCCGCCGTAAAGCTTTTGCGCAAAACAGGGGCCGATGTCATCGGCGCCGCATTTGTAATCGATCTGCCTGAACTTGGCGGACTAAAAAAGATCGTTGAAATGGGCATACCCGTGACAGCGCTTGTGGCTTTTGACGGGCATTAAGTCCTTACGCGAATTTGTGATATATTCTGCGGGCGATCTGCATATTTACCTCACGGCATCGTCCGGGGATCAGGAAATAATCAATAATGACCCAAATGCCTAAACCGCCAAGTGTGAGGAGTTTAAAAATTCCCGCAACGATGTCTCCGACATAGAAGCGGTCAATACCCAGTCCCCCTAAGAATGCATTGAACCCAAATGCAAATATGGGGTTCTTCTCTTCAAGAGCTAATTCATTCATGAACCGATCTGCATTGTCTGGCGACAAGGACGTGTACATGTTTAGGAGCTCGTTACGATAAGCGTGTCTGTCCATAAGTTCTCTCTCTCCATTATCTGTGGATATCGTTACGGACGCGCGGACCCTTTTTCAACATATATCCAAGCTGTTTTTCCTGAGCGTAATGTCGTTTCGATGCGCTCATAGTCATCGACTTCGTATCGATCTGCACGTTTCAACTCGGTGATCGTAATTTCAAAGACGCTGCCTAATACAAAGTGCGAAGACTGGCCTGTATATCGCAAAATCGGATGAAAGGCTTCGTCGCTAGTGGCCAGAACATCAGGGTCGGTGATTTTAATAAAACTCTGCTCCCACCCATCAAGGGCGTCTGGCATCCCTGTAAGCGGGCGACCAAATGTGCTCATTTGCACGGGTGTAAGTTGGAGTGTGCCGTATGAAAATAAAAGCTGTGTCGGGGCGAGCGGCAATTTAGACGTTAAATTTAAACAGCATTACGTCGCCGTCTTTGACAACATAGCTCTTGCCCTCTTGACGCACCTTGCCCGCGTCTTTCGCGCCCGTTTCGCCGCCATATTGCGCGTAGTCTTCAAAGGCTGTTGTTTCGGCGCGAATGAAGCCGCGCTCAAAATCACCATGAATAACGCCGGCGCATTGCGGGGCGGTCCATCCATCAACAAATGTCCAGGCGCGGGCTTCTTTGGGGCCTGCCGTGAAATATGTTTTAAGACCCAGCAGGTCATATCCTGCATGGATCATGCGGTTCAGACCGGGTTCTTTCAGATTAAGCGCGTCCATATATTCGGTGCGCTCATCTTCGTCCTCTAATAGGGCAAGCTCGCTTTCGATTTGCGCAGAAATAATTACGGCCTGCGCGCCTTCAGTTTCGGCGTGAGCCAAAACTTTCGCGCTAAAATCATTACCCGTTGCGGCGCTGTCTTCGTCGACATTGGCGACATATAAAACGGGCTTACTCGTCAGGAGCTGTAGCATTTTCCACGCTTTGGCGTCGTCTTCGTCAATGGTCGCGCGGCGGGCAGGGCGGCCTTCATTTAATTCCGCCATAGCCAAATCAACAAGCTTTAGCGTCAAAAGCGCCTCTTTATCTTGCTGCTTGACCTTTTTCTCAAGGCTCGTGCGGCGCTTCTCGAGGCTGTCCATATCGGCGATCATGAGCTCCGTTTCAACGGTTTCATAATCCGCCATGGGATCAATCTTGCCTTCGACATGAGTGACGTCTTCATCTTCAAAGCAGCGCAGAACATAAACGATGGCATCTGTTTCGCGGATATTGGCGAGGAACTGATTGCCCAGACCTTCGCCTTGGGACGCGCCGCGCACGAGACCGGCAATATCGACAAAATTCATCCGCGCGGGAATGATCTCTTTACTCCCCGCAATTTCGGCGAGCTTAAATAGACGCGGCTCCGGTACGGCGACTTCGCCGACATTGGGCTCAATCGTGCAAAACGGATAATTGGCCGCTTGGGCGTTGGCCGTTTGGGTCAGGGCATTAAAAAGTGTTGATTTACCAACATTGGGCAAGCCCACAATTCCGCATTTAAATCCCATGGTACTATTCCTATTTTGGCGCGGGCGCGTGAAGCGTCACTTTAGTCGAAAATTTATTGAGTTGATCCACATTGAGCGGCGCTTCGGCCAGCAGCGGGACGGCTTTGGCAATGGCGCGGTTTAAATCCTCAACCCACGGCTCTTCTGCTTTGGCGAAATCAGACAGCACATAGCTATGCACTTTATCTTTGTGGCCCGGATGGCCAATGCCCATGCGCGCGCGGTGAAACTCTGCGCCCACATGCTGTCGGATGGAGCGCAGGCCATTATGCCCGGCAATACCGCCGCCTGTCTTGAGGCGAAATTTACCCGGCGCAAGGTCAAGTTCGTCATGAAATACAACGATCTGGCTTAGCGGGATTTTGTAAAACTTTGCCGCAGCTTGAACGGCCCGTCCGGACTCATTCATGAAAGTTTGCGGCTTGAGCAGCAGCACTTTCTTGGGGCCATTATCAGTTTTGATTAGGCCTTCTTGAGCGCGGCTTTGGAATTTATCGCGCGCAGGGCCAAAGCCATGCTCGCGCGCGATTTCATCAATGGCCATGAAACCAATATTGTGGCGGTTCCCGGCATATTTACTGCCGGGATTTCCAAGCCCTACGATACACAGCACAGGCGCCTCCTTGGCTTTGCTTAGCCCAAGACGCTTAAGCAGGCCGCGTAGAATTACGCGTCGTCTCCGCCGTCTTCACCTTCAGCGGCTTCATCACCGGCTGTTGGAACTGCGCCCGGATCAACATCATCGTCTTCTACATCTTCTTCAACGGCTGCACGCGAGGCAACAACAGTAACGATGGTCGGGTCACGATCCGTAATCGCGGATGTCACGCCTTCAGGCATATTGACTTCGGAGATGTGCAAGCTGTCGCCGATTTCCATTCCGGAAACGTCGACTGTGATTTCATCAGGAATGTTACCCGCCGCACAAGAGACTTCGATTGAGAAGCGCACAACGTTAAGCGTGCCGCCTTCTTTGAGGCCCGGTGAAACGTCTTCGCCGACGATGTTGATTGAGACTTCAACTTCAATGACACTGTCGAGGTTCACGCGGTAGAAATCGACATGCATCGGCTTGTCGGAGACAGGGTGGAATTGAATATCTTTGGTGAGCGCTTTTTGGCTTTTGCCGGAATGCGTCAGCTGAACCATAGAGCCGATAAAGTTACCGGAATTGATCGCTTTTAGGACTTCGTTATATTTCATAACGATAGAGACGGGAGCAAGATCGCCGCCATAAATTACGCCGGGGACCATATTGTTACGACGCGCTTCGCGGGCGCTGCCAGTACCGGTGCCTTCGCGCACGTCTACATTCAAATTTACTTCACTCATTAGATTTTCCTATTTACTTTCATGCCCGACCAACACCATGTCGGCACAGATAACTGCGGGGCATTATCATCAATGACGCGCGCTATAGGCGAGGGCGCGGGGCGATGCAATAGGTTTGGTCAGATTTGCGGGGCAATTAGCCCTTTTTAAGCTTCGTGATTTCGCGCTTTAGCGACGTAATGGTTTTGCCCATTTTCTCGTTATCGGTCGTCAAACTTGCGACCATATCCTTAAGGACATCAAATTCTTCGCGTCCGACAAGGTCCATATCCGCGACGATGCCGTCCATCCGTGCCCGCGAGGCGGCTTTTAGCTCATCGCCGACGCCTTTGGCCGCGCCAACAGCATTGGTGAGCAGGTTAGAAAAATCATCCGCGAGTGTTGATTTCGTTTGCATGTAGAGCTCCATAACTGCGCGCGTGACAGACCTCGCGCTTGGCTTTAATATGGAACCGCGTTAGAGCGCTTTCAAGTCAAGGGTTTAAGAAAGCCGCATATGTTCGAATTTGTCGCAAATTTCATTCACGCCATTCCATTTCCTGATTGGCTAAGCGATACAGCTTTTAGCATCCCGGGAACGCCGATTTCTGTGAAATGGTATGGCCTTGCTTATGTTGTCGGCGCGGCAGGCGCATATTTCTACGCGCGCCGCGTCGTGGCTACGAAACATGTGTGGCAAACTGATAAGGTGACATCCGGTCCGGTCACAATTCCCAATAAGATTATGCTCGAAGATTACTTCTTCTTTGCGATGTTGGGTATACTTATTGGCGGGAGAATTGGGTCAATTCTGCTTTATGATCTGGGAAGTTATTTAAAAAATCCGCTCGATATTTTCAAAATTTGGGAAGGTGGCATGGCCTTTCATGGCGGGCTGCTGGGTGTTGGCGTTGCCGTGTGGTTTTTGTCTCGGAAATATAAAATTCCGCTGCCACGTATGGCGGACATAGCCGCGATAGGCGCGCCCATCGGACTTGGTCTTGTGCGGGTCACGAATTTCATCAACCAAGAGCTCTGGGGCAGTAAAACGTCTCTGCCATGGGGCGTCATATTTGATAATGATTATGACCGGATCGCGCGGCACCCGACACAACTCTATGAAGCCTTACTTGAGGGACTTGTATTGTGGCTGATCATTCGCGTTGCCACGCATAGATTCAAAGCGCTAACGCGGCCGGGTCTGACAACGGGTATTTTCCTTTTGGGATATGGCGTGTTTCGGATTTGGGTGGAGCTTTATCGTTTGCCGGACCAAGGCATCGATCAATTCGGAATATTGCAACGCGGGCAGATGTATAGCCTGCCTATGGTGATTGGCGGGGCGTTCATTATATGGTGGGCAATGAAACGCCCGCCTGTATCGCCGAAATATCCGCGCGTCAAAGAAGATGAAACCGAAGCGTAATGGGTAATCTTAAGGCGCGTCTTCTGGCCCGCATTGACCGCGAAGGCCCGATGAATATCGCGGCCTATATGAGCGCGTGTTTATTTGATCCGACCGATGGATTTTATCCAACCCGCGACCCGCTGGGCAGTGAAGGGGACTTCATTACCGCGCCGGAGATTAGTCAGATGTTCGGCGAGTTGGTTGGGATATTTGCCCTGCAAAGCTGGATTGATATGGGGCGGCCCGAGACAGTTCAGCTGGTCGAGCTTGGCCCCGGGCGCGGCGTGATGATGAGCGATATGATGCGCGCGGCGCATATGGATGCCGATTTCATTAAAGCCATAAATATTACGATGATTGAGGCCAGTCCGGCGCTTGAAGCGGTGCAGGCTAAAAACCTAGCGGCATGCCCTGCGCCGGTGACATGGGCGACAAGTTTAAATGATGTCGAAGCGGGGCCAAGCATCATTGTTGGAAATGAGTTTCTGGATTGCCTTCCGATACGTCAATTTATTCGCCATGACGGCGCGTGGCATGAACGTATGGTGATGCGCGATCCAGATGTGGAAGATGGTCTGATTTACGCGCGCAGCGCTACGCCTGAAGCGGGAATTGATTTATTGGCTTTCGAGGGCGCACGTGATGGTGATCTGGCCGAGTATAATCCGGGCCTCACACAGCTCTGCGCGCAATTGCATGATCGCTTCGCGGTTCATGATGGCCGCGCGCTGCTAATTGATTACGGACCAGTCTCTTCCGAAATCGGCGATACGGTGCAAGCTATTTCGCGGCACCAAAAAGTTGATCCGCTAGCGGAGCCTGGTGAGGCAGATTTGACGGCGCGCGTCGATTTTGGCGCGTTATCGCGCGCGGCTCGCGAACAAGGGCTAGATCATTATGGCCCCGTAACACAGGCGGCGTTTTTAGACGCTCTTGGCATAGAACTGCGCGCCGCCAAATTGGCGCAACAAAGCGAACGGCATAAACCCATCATCGCGCGGCAAATGCACCGCCTTATGGATGAGCATGCGATGGGCAGCCTGTTTAAAGTCATAGCGCTACAAAGCCGCGGCCTGCCTAAACCTGTGGGGGTCGCGACATGATCCCGCCATATGTAACAGCCGCGGCGCTTAACATGCCGCAAATCTCGCACGGATTTTTCGGGCGTCAGGGCGGGGTAAGTAAAGGTTTGTGCGATAGCCTCAATGCAGGGTTTGGCGCAGATGATGACGCCGAAAATGTGACAGAAAATCATCGCCGCATCGCCCATGCTCTTGGCGCTAAACATATTGTGACAAATCACCAAGTGCATAGCGCGGATGTCGTGGTGATCACGCCGCAAACAGATTTAACGGCGCAAATAAAAGCAGATAGTCTTGTGACGACCTTGCCGAATATTGCTCTCTCGGCGCTCCATGCCGATTGCGCGCCTGTGCTGCTGGCTGATGTGAAGGCAGGCGTCATCGGGGCGTGTCACGCAGGATGGCGCGGCGCTGTTACGGGCGTAACTGATTCTACGGTCTTAGCGATGGTAGAGCTTGGCGCGACGCTAGAGAATATCATCGCCGCCGTTGGCCCATGCATTTCAGGCAAGAATTACGAAGTGGGTCAGAGCTTCAAAGAGACGGCTATAGCGCTTAACGCGGACACCGCAGATTTCTTATCGACGCCCGCGGGCGGTAAGCCGCATTTTAACTTGCCCGACTATGTGCGTTATCGGCTAAAGCGCGCGGGCGCTCGCATTGACGCTGCGCCATCGCCATGCACTTACGCCAATCCCGAAACCTATTTTTCCTATCGCTACAATACCCATCAGGGGCACAGCAATTATGGACGAAACTTATCGGCGATAATGCTTAGAGGCTGATTTTGCGGTGGACGAGATCGTCATAATCCTGCGCCATATTATGCGTGATTTCACCGACCGTCATCATGTGCCCCTTAATCTCGCGTACGGGCGTAATCTCGGCCGCTGTCCCGACGATAAAGCACTCTGAGAATGTCTTAATTTCATCGGGCATAATATCGCGTTGGTTCACGGTCAGGCCGCGTTTCTTGGCCAATGCAATCACAGTTTTATAGGTAATCCCGTCCAGCAAAATATCATTGGTAGGTGTATGCAATTCGCCGTCGCGAATAAAGAAGATATGCGCGCCTGTGCATTCGGCCACGCGGCCGCGATAATCATACATCAACGCATCATCATAGCCTTCGGCCTCGGCGGCATGTTTTGACATGGTGCAGATCATATAGAGACCCGCGCCTTTGGCCTTACACGGAATTGTATCGGGAGCAGGGCGCTTCCACTTTGCAATCGTCAGGCGGATGCCCTTCATTTTGTCTTCGAAGTAATTACCCCATGCCCAAACGGCGACAGATAAATGAATTGTATTCCCGCTGGCCGAGACGCCCATTTTCTCAGAGCCGCGCCACGCAAAGGGACGCACATAGGCGCTGCCTAGTCCTGCCTTAGCGAGCGTGTCGGTACAGGCCTGATTGATTTGCTCGACCGTGTAGGGGATTTTGAAATCCATCTCATTGGCGGAATTGACCAAGCGCTTACTGTGATCATCAAGCGCAAAAATCTCGCCTTCATAGGCACGGTCACCTTCGAAAACTGCAGAGCCGTAATGCAGAGCGTGGCTAAGCACATGGACTTTGGCATCGCGCCAGTCGACGAACTCGCCGTCCATCCAGATATATCCGTCGCGATCGTGAAAGGGTTTGTCGGCCATTGTGAACTCATCTTCTACTATATGCTCTTGCGAGCCTTGAATTTCGTCGGCATTGTTGATTTTAGAGCCGAACTGTCAATGTCTAATACAGAGCAATTTTAAATAAAGGATGGCCAAATTGAGCGATAGTCAGAAACTTATTGCGCGCGCCGACTACCACTTGCTGGTTGTCGATGATGATGACCGCATTCGCAGCTTGCTGAAACGCTATTTGACGCGCGAAGGCTATCGCGTTTCTGCCGCTGCTGATACGCTGGCGGCGCGTAATTTGATGACGACATTGGCCTTTGATTGCTTGATTTTGGACATCATGATGCCCGGCGAAACGGGGCTGGAGTTCACCACGGCCCTTCGCGCGCAAAGCGATGTTCCAATTATCTTGCTGACTGCAAAGGGCGACGCCGCTGATCGGATTAGTGGTTTAAAAATTGGCGCAGATGATTATTTGCCCAAGCCGTTTGAACCCGAAGAACTGGTCCTTCGCATTGATGCTGTGCTGCGGCGCGGCGCGACAGAGCGCGCTTCGCAAACTGTGCGCTTTGGGGATTTTGAATTTGATATTGCGCGCCAGGTGCTCACTCGAAATGGACAAACTGTGCGCCTGACGACGGGCGAGACGGGATTACTGACGACATTATCTCGCCGCGCAGGAACTGTGGTACAGCGCTACGCACTCGCCGAGGCCTTGGGTGCTGGGTCTGATCGCGCCGTTGATGTTCAAATGACGCGGCTACGCAAGAAAATCGAGCGCGAGCCCGCCGAGCCGGATTATCTGATGACCGTGCGCGGGCAGGGGTATCGGCTACTCGCGGACCCTGTTTAAACCTTACATACCCATAAATTTACGCTAAACTCCTCTTATGTTCGGCCTCAAACAACACATGCCCAAAAGCCTATTTGGCCGGGCTTTGGCGATTATTATCGTTCCGATTGCGATTATGCAGATCGTTGTGGCTTATATTTTCTTTGACGCGCATTGGCAGACTGTCACAGCCAGCCTGTCAGATGGCGTGGCTTCTGAAATTGCATTGGCAACGCAGCTTTATAATGAAGACCCAAGCGAGGCGCGCGCCAGCGAAGTCGACGTCATGCTACGCCGCGATATGCGCCTCGCGATGGAGCTGCGGCGCGGGGATGTTTTGCCGCCCAATACGCGCAATGCGTTTTTCTCTAATCTTGATCGCACGCTGCGCCGCGCTTTGGGTGAGACGATAGAGCGTCCCTTTTGGTTTGATACGACGCGCTATCCCGACCACATTGATATACGCGTCGCCGTCGATGATGGCGTACTTTATTTTATCGCCCCGCGCGAGCGCGTTTTTGCGCCGACAGGGTTTATCTTTATTTTCTGGCTCATCATGGCAACGTTGTTTCTTAGCCTTGTCAGTATCCTCTTTATTCTCAACCAAGCGCGCCCCATTACGCGCCTTGCCAACGCCGCCGAGGCCTTTGGCAAGGGCCGTGATATTGGCAATTTTAAACCGACGGGTGCGACCGAAGTGCGCCAAGCCAGCCAAGCTTTCCTCGATATGCGGGAACGTATTTTACGTCATGTCGAACAGCGCACGCATTTTCTAGCGGGTGTCTCGCATGATTTGCGTACGCCGCTCACGCGCTTAAAATTACATCTGGCGATGAGCGAAAAAAATGAAGATACGGCGGCAGCGCTTGCTGATTTGTCCGATATGGAAGCGATGCTCGATGGATATTTGGACTTTGCCCAAGGCCTTGCCGGTGAAGAGGCTACCCAGACGGATATAAGCGCCTTGCTGATTGACCTGTGTGACGCAAGCGGGGTTTCAGAATATGATATTGAACCAGAACTATCAGCGCTGGTTCGGGCCGGCGCTATTCGGCGCGCCCTATCCAATCTGATTGAAAACGCCAAAGCTTATGGCGGAAATACTGAACTTTCCGCGAAGGTGTCCGGTGAGAGTTGGCTCGATATTACGATTGATGATGACGGCCCCGGTATTGCGGATGCAGATATGGAGCGGGCCTTTGCACCCTTTGTTCGGCTTGATCTCGCGCGCGGTCAAAACGTCAAAGGCGTTGGACTTGGACTCTCTATTGCCAAGGATACAGCGCAGCTTCATGGCGGCGAGCTAATACTCAAACGTTCTCCAAAAGGCGGCCTACGAGCCATCTTTAGATTGCCGGCCTAAGTTCCAAGTTCTTTCGCGCGGTTAAAGGCGGCCATCACCGTTTTTCGCATAAGCGGCGGCAGGCCATCTTCGCCCATCAAGACATTTAACCCGGCTTCTGTTGTCCCATTTGGCGAAGTTACGGCAACGCGTAATTGCGCGGCGCTATCGCGGCTATCGTCCAATAATGCGCCTGATCCGATGATGGTTTGGCGTGCGGCGATAGCGGCTAAATCTTCGGGCAAACCTGCATTTATCGCTGCCGCCTCTAAGGCTTCGACCATATGAAAGACATATGCGGGACCTGAGCCTGAAACGGCAGTCACAACGTCGATCAATACTTCTTTATCCACTTGGATAACTGTTCCCGATGGCGCAAGCAGGCGCCGAGTGAGCTGCGCTGCGGCTTCTCCGCTAGACGCAAAAAATGCCGTTAAGCCCTTACCGATAGAGGCTGGCGTGTTGGGCATAGCCCGCACAATATCGCGCGGCGCAAAGGCGCTCTCAAGGTTATGCATCGCAGTTCCGGCCATAACAGAAATTACAACGCAGTCTGGCGGCAAAGCCCGCGCGATATCACCCGATAGCGCGTCAAACATTTGAGGTTTAACCGCTAATATGACGGCGCTAACGCCGTCTAGCTTTGCGCTCTCGCTATTCGTGAAATGCGTAACGCCCATAGAGATTAGCGCCTTGGCGTCATCCCCGGGTCTTGGGTCAATAATGATAATATCAAATGGATTAATTCCGCTGCTAACCCAGCCTGTCGCGAGTGCGCCGCCCATGCGGCCTGCGCCGATTAATAGAATTTTACTCATATTTTCTATTGGCCCGCCAGAAGCGCGCTGTCTATAGCGTCTTCAGGGGATTGTCCGGCCCAAATCATGAATTGGCACGCAGGATAGCCCGTTTCCGCCGCTTTCTGCGCCGAGGCGAGCATGGCCATGGCTTGATCTACGGATAGACGCTGCTGTCCGGCCAAGGTCATGGTTTGACGATAAACGAGGGCGTCATCTTTGCTCCAGTAAACGAAATTACCGGCCGCAAGACGCTCATTAATGAGGCTGAGCAGGCGGCATATATCATCACTCCGTTTGCAAGGAAGCTTCCCATCAAATATTAAAAAGAGCTGCAAGGCTTCTTCGGCTGCGTTCCATGACAAAGTCATGTGGTGATCGGAAAATTGCCCCGGAACAGAAATATGTAACTCGCGCGCCGATAGACGTTCGCGCTCATAATTTTCAGCCAGCGCGACACGCCAGAACACATCAAGCGGATTTTGGCGCACGAAATCAATACTTTTAACCAGCAAGCCAGAGCTGTCTAGGCCTGCGGGTTTCGGGCTAACGCGATATTGGGATTTGGGCAATGTCACTACGGGGGAGGCCTTTGGAAAAGTTGTAATCCATATCCAACTATTCCGAGTCGCGGTCGCCGTATCGTTAAGCCTTTGATTCTGTGTTGATAAGTTTAGCGCCTAAGACAGAGTCGCTGTGGACGAATCTCTGTGCACGCAAAATTCGCTCTTGATTAGTCGAACAGTTTCGAGACGGATTCGTCATTACTGATCCGGCGGATGGCTTCACCAATAAGTGTTGCCACGCTGACTTCGCGGATTTTTGTGCAATTTTTAACCGCTTCGGGCTGCGCGATTGTGTCGGTGATGACCACTTCGCGTAGTTCTGAATTTGTGATCCGCTCTACGGCCGGGCCAGACAGAACGCCATGCGTGATATAGGCAGTGACGTCATTTGCGCCTTTATCTTTTAGCGCTTTAGCCGCGTTACAGAGCGTGCCGCCGCTATCGATAATGTCATCGAGCAAGATACAGCTGCGTCCGGCGACATCGCCAATAATATTCATGACTTCGGATTGACCGGCCTTAGGGCGGCGTTTGTCAACAATAGCAATATCGGCGTTAAAGCGTTTGGCAAGGCTACGCGTACGCACGACGCCGCCCACATCAGGCGAGACGAACATGAGATTATCACGTTCTTTGCGTGAGAAATTATCGCGAATGTCTTTATCGAATACGGGCTGTCCAAACAGATTGTCTGTTGGAATATCAAAGAAACCTTGGATTTGGCCTGCATGTAAATCCAGCGTAAGCACGCGATGCGCGCCCGCTTTGACAATGAGGTTCGCGACAAGCTTGGCTGAGATAGGCGTGCGTCCGCCCGTCTTGCGGTCTTGGCGAGCATATCCATAATAAGGAACTACAGCCGTAATGCGCCGCGCGGAGGCGCGCACAAGCGCGTCGATCATAATCAGCAATTCCATTAAATGGTCATTGGCGGGAGCTGACGTTGATTGGACAAGAAAAATGTCTTCGCCGCGCACATTTTCATTGATTTTGGCGAAAATCTCTTGATCGATAAATCGTTCAATATCCACATCTGTTAAAGGGACATCCAGCACATCTGCGATAGCTTTGGAGAGTTCGAGATTGGCTGTGCCGCTCAGCAGTTTCATAATTGACCCTTATCGCCTTTGTGACAGTTTCGTCACATTCTCACCGCTTTAGCAAAGCCATACGAGTCGTCAATGTGAGTCCTCAGAATTTATGAAAAAACTGTTAATCAAACTCAGTGATGGGGTTTGTTTCGCGCATGGCGGAACGGAAATAGTGGAAGCCTGTATATGCGGAGAGGATTGCAGCGAGCCAGAGGAGAGAAAGGAAGGCATAATATAAAAAGCCTACGGGTCTGAAAAGAGGGTCGCTTAGCGGGGGGTACATGACCCAGCCTCCGCCAAATTCTGTTGCTCCCATTGGAAAAACCAAGCTTACAATAAGAATGAGGATCGCTAGCATCTCGCAAGCCGTTTTCCATTTTGCGAGTTTCGTCGGGCTAAGAATAATATTGCTATTCGCGGCGTGTTCACGAATGCCACTGACAAAAATATCACGACCAATAATTATTAGGGCTGGAATTAAAACGAGAAACGCCCCTTTGGCAATTATACAAATTGTGATCAATCCTGCTGCGACCAGAAGCTTATCTGCTATAGGATCGAGCATTCGTCCAAAGTCTGATGTGATGTTCCATTTACGGGCGAAGTAGCCGTCTAGAAAATCAGTGACCATACAGAATACAAACAGACCTAAGGCAAGCCACGACATCCATTGAAAATCTGAGGTCCCGCTTTTCCCAACCCTATCAAAGCTCACGCGAAGAGCAAAATCTGATTGTGGGTAATACATCGCCCAAACCAGAACCGGAATCAGCAAAATGCGCGACACGGTCAGTGCATTGGGGAGCCAGTGATATTTATGGCGCGGGGTGGTTTCGCTCATTCTGCGTCGCTTTCAATCACTTCGGGCTTTGCGGTCATATAGCGAATGAAAAGGTATAGTGAGAGAATTGCAGCAATCCAAAGCAGGGCTTGTCCCGCTTGCCAGACCCAAGGGGATGGGGTGTTGTAAATCGCCTCAAGCTTTTCCGGATCATCACCCGCCATGGTGCGGTCAATCCATAATTGTAGCCACGGCGAGGCCAGCATCAGCGTAATCCCAAACATGGCCAGCGCGCTTTTAATATCGCCAAGGCGCGACAGCGGCGCGCCAGATTTATTAAATTCAAAGCCTTTGAATAATCCGAGTAAGGCGTCGCGCGCAATATAGGCAACGGCCGGAACGGCGAATGCCCAGCCTAGAATACCGCTTTTATAGGTGACGTATAAAAGCGCGATGAGTGTTGCGCCAATCAGAACCGCGTCGGCGATATCGTCAAACCATCCAAACATGCGCCCTTGGGAGCGTCCGGGCCCGCCCAGCATATCGTCAAATAAATCTGTAAGCGCGCCGCAGGCAAACAGAACGGTCACTAATACGGCCGCGTCAATACTTGGCCATCCCGCAAGAATGACGATGAATATAATGATCGCGAGCAAAAGCCGCACAAAGGTCAGGCCATCAGCAAATGCGCCGCGTGCGCCTGTGCTGCTTGGGACTGTATCAGGCTTTGAAGTATCCATAGATCTTTTGCGCGAGTTGATCGCTCACGCCCTCCACTTGTGACAATTCGGCGACCGAAGCGCCTTTTACACCTTTGGCAGAGCCAAAATGCGCAAGCAATGCTTTTTTGCGCCGCGGGCCAACGCCGTCAATGCCGTCTAGCGGGCTAGTGACCATTTGTTTTTTGCGTTTGGCGCGGTGCGTTCCGATGGCAAAGCGATGCGCCTCGTCGCGCAGGCGTTGTAAATAATATAGCACAGGCGTTCCGGGCGGCAGGGTGAAATCAGAACGGCCCGGCATGAAAAATGTCTCGCGGCCCGCATTTCTATCGGGACCTTTGGCAATGGCGACAACACTGACTTCGTCTGTAATGCCAACTTCATGAAGGGCTTCCATGACTGAGGAAAGTTGTCCTTTGCCGCCGTCAATCAGCAGTAAGTCCGGCCATTTTCCGCCGCTGCGCTCTGGATTATCGCGCATGAGGCGCGAGAACCTGCGCCGCATCACTTCGCGCATCATGGCGTAATCATCACCGGGCTCTGTACTTACGTCTTTGATATTAAATGTGCGATACTCGCGTTTCATGAACCCTTCTGGCCCGGCCACGATAAATGCGCCTACGGCATTTGTGCCCTGGATATGACTGTTATCATAAACCTCAATACGGCGCGGGATACTTGGTAAATCAAATGCGTCTTGTAGTCCTTTGAGCAGTTTTTCTTGGCTAGCTTTTTCCGCGAGTTTACGGGCGAGGGCTTCTTTGGCGTTAATCGCCGCGCCGTCCAATATTTGACGTTTCTCTCCGCGTTGGGGCCTACTGATTTTAATTGCGCGGCCAGAGCGCTCCGATAAAGCTCTCTCAAGCAGCGCGTGATTGGGCAAATCCGTGTTGACGAAAATCTGTTTCGGGATGGGTTTGTCGGCATAAAATTGCGCGAGGAAGGCATCTAGAATTTCGCTTGTATCTTCGTCCTTGGCATGACGCGGGAAGAAGCTGCGGCTTCCCCAATTTTGGCCCGCGCGGAAGAAGAACATTTGCACGCAGCTCTGGCCTGCGCCGACATGTATTGCGGCAATATCGGCTTCGCTAAATGTTCCCGCATTAATCGCGCTACCGCTACCTGTAACGCGTGACATGGCGCGCAGGCGGTCGCGAATTTCAGCGGCTTTCTCATAATTCTGGGCTTTGGCTGCCTCGCCCATTTCTCCCGTCATGCGCTCTTGCAGCATCTTTGAACGTCCGCTTAGAAATGCCGTCGCGTCATTCGCCAGTTTGTCATAATCTTCTAAACTGATTTCGCCGGTGCACGGCGCCGCGCAGCGCTTGATTTGATGCAGCATACAGGGCCGCGTGCGCGCCTCATATATGCTGTCACTACAGGTGCGCAGACGAAAGGCGCGCTGCAATGTATCAACGGTTTGATTGACCGCGCCGGCGCTGGCGAAGGGCCCGTAATAATCGCCGTCCTTACGCCGCGCGCCGCGATGCTTTTTCAGCTGCGCTGCGGGATGGTTTTTGCGCATTAAAATATAGGGAAAGCTCTTATCGTCACGCAGCAGGATGTTATAGCGCGGCTTAAGTTTTTTAATGTAATTAGCTTCGAGCAAAAGCGCTTCGGTTTCGCTCTCAGTGATGACAAATTCCATCGCTGCCGTCGCGTAAATCATACGCGCAATGCGGGTCGTATTGCGGTCCGGTTTTGTGTAATTGGCGACGCGTTTTTTCAGGCTCTTGGCTTTGCCGACATAAAGCACCGTGCCGTGCTCATCGAACATGCGATAGACGCCCGGCTTGTGCGGGAGGCGCTTAACATAATCCGCAATCAACTCCGCGCCGGTTTTATTCGGCGCAGCCGCAATATCCGGACTGGCGTCAAATCCAGTCTTGGCAGATGTGATGGGTTTGTCGGCCTTGCTCATGGCCTTATAGTTAAGGGCTTTGGCGCGCGGCGCAAGCGCGGCTAGGGCGCGTCCACAGCAAATGCCATCAGCGTATCCAGCGGAACCCGCTCTAGCGCCATTTGATGCGTCGCGCTCGCTTTGATTTGCGGCGCGCAACCATTTTTATGCGCTTCTTTCCAGCGCTCCAAACAGAGGCACCATTGATCGCCGGCTTTCAGGCCCGCAAATTGATAATGGGGCTGCGTGGTAGACAGATCATTTCCGCAAGATTTGGAAAAGGCCAAAAACGCATCCGTCATAATCGCGCAGACCAAATGCCGCCCGCGATCATCCGGCCCCGTCTCGCAGCATCCATTGCGATAAAAGCCCGTCATCGGATCAGTGGAGCAGGTTTGAAGCGGCGCGCCGAGAATATTGAGGGAGGTGGAACTCATCTACGGCGCACAATCTCAACGCCTGCTGCGTCGGCTTTCAGCAGGGCTTGTGGCTTGGCGATGCGCACGGCGCAGGCTTGGACACGCTTATCGGCTGAGAGGGCCCATTCGGCGATGCGGTCGGCTAAAGTTTCAACAAGCTGCACATGGGCCTCTAGCGCGATCTGCTCGGCTTTATCGGCGACGAGGCTGTAGTCGAGCGTTTCATGAAGGCGGTCTTCGGTGGGCGCGGGCATATCGCCCATATCAAGTTCAATATCAATGAGGATAGGCTGCGTGCTTTCATGCTCATGCGGGTGAACGCCGATGGAGGCTTGCACTAAAAGTCCGCGCACAAAGATGCGCATGGCGGGTTGGTTTTGTGCGGCGCGGCCTTTGCGCAGCAGGCTTAGCATATTGGGTTTAGACATTGTGTTGCCCCTCATAATTTAAATGCTGTCCGCCATCCACGGCGATCATTTGGCCCGTCACGGAATTCGCGCCGAGCAGATACAATGCGGCGTCTAAAAGACTGTCCGGCGGAGATCCTGTGCCGAGCAATGTTGAACGCGCTTCGGTGTTAAAATCATCATCGCTCTGGCGCGCATTTCTTAGCGTCGGCCCTGGACCAATGGCGTTGACGCGAATGCTTGGCGCGTAGCTTTGCGCCATCGTTTTGGTGGCCGCGTATAATGCGGCTTTGGAAATGCTATAGGTGAAGTGATCAGGGGCAGGGCGAAGCACGCGTTGATCTAGCAGATTTAGGATGACGCCGCGCTCTGTTTGCGCCGCGAAATCACGCGACAGCGCGAGCGGGGCATAAAGATTCACGCTCATATGGTGATCATATACGGCGTGGGTGAAATCCTGCGCGCCATCATCTTCGAACGTACTGGCATTATTAATCAGCGCCGTAAGCGGCCCTCCCAAAGCTTCGCTGGCGCGCGATATAAGTGAGCCTAGCTGTGCGGGGACATTGAGATTGGCTTGGATGATTGCGGCTTTACCACCCGCCGCGATAATTTCATCTGCCATGGCCTGCGCGCCATCCTGTGAGCGATTGTAATGAAGCGCCACGTCCCAGCCTTTAGCGGCTAATCCTCTGGCTAAATGACGCCCTACGCGCGCGCCTGCGCCCGTAATGAGGACTCGTCCTGTCATGATTTCACGTAACGCGCCCGCTCTCCGCAGCTCGGGCGAGAAATCTCAACGCAGCTTAGTCCCGGAAGATGATCTTCAAGGCGCTCAAAGGCCCACAGCGCGATTTGTTCTAGCGCGGGGGCTGATAGGCCCTCGACATCATTGAGAAGCGTGTGATCAAGTTTTGAAACGACATGCTCTTTGATGATTGTTTCAATTTTCCACAGATCGCGAATCCAGCCTTTGTCGTCTTGGGGGTCGCCGATGATGGTGACGCGGCCTGCGAAGCTATGGCCATGGACGCGCTTGAATACGTCATTAGCGTCATCATGGTCAAAATAATGGGCGGCTTCGAAAGTAAAGTCTTTTTCGATCTCGAACTGCATGGCGCTATAGCGGAACTGACGCTTCGGTCATAATTCTGTAACCGAGCAAAGCAATGTAAGCCACGTAGGCAAGCGATAAGCACGCCCCGACTTTGCGGCCAATAGGTTTGCCTGCAATAATAAGAACCAAAAGCGTCACGATTGCGGCCAGCATAACCCAAACATCAATACCAATCATGTTGTCGGGAATTTTGACGGGACCCGTTAGAGCGGCTGCGCCCAAAACGGCAAGAATATTGAAAATATTGGACCCTACGACATTCCCGATTGCGACCTCCGTATGGCCCCGATAGGCGGCAACAACGACAGTGGCCAGTTCGGGCAGGGACGTGCCGATCGCCACGAGTGTTAACCCGATAACAGCTTGCGAAATGCCGAGGCTTTTTGCGATGTCACTGGCATTATCCACAATCAGGCTACCGCCGAGCGCGAGGCCAATGCTGCCTGCGATAATAAATACTGCGCTGACCCATGCTGTTCGCGGAAGGCCATCCATTTCGTCAACTTCGGCCATTTCGCGGAGAGCAGGATCCTTGCTGCCGGAACGGGCGAGCTTAAACATCCAAACCAAATATATGATAATTCCGGCGAATAGCACGGCGCCCTGCCAGCGTGGCATCCCGTTACCTGTTCCCGTAATGAAGAGCAGGCCGATTAAAACCACTGTTACAAATAATGCAAAAACAGTGTTCCGCGTCACGCCTTGCGTATCGGTCGGGATCGCCATAATTAAGGCGGGAAAACCCAAGACCATAAGTATGTTTGTGATATTTGAGCCAACGACATTACCGATGGCGAGCGCAGAGGTTTCAAATCCAGCAAGCACAGCTTGAATGGAAACAACGAGTTCAGGAGCAGATGTGCCAAAGGCAACAATTGTCAAACCAACGATAAGCGCCGACACGCCCCATTTGCGCGCAAATGCGGCTGCGCCGCGCACAAGATAGTCCCCCGAAACAACCAGGATAACGATGCCAATAAACAGAAGTAATAGATTAAGCGCCAAAGCGTAGTCCCCCGAAGATGGGTTTAGTCGAAACGCTTATATTCAAGAATATTGAGCAGACCAAAAACGCCAATGCCGAGCAAGAAGGCCAGCAATGCCGGGTCCATGTTGAAAAGGCCAAAAATACTAATTCCAGCTTGAATAACAGAGGTCATGATCGTGTCACCTTATAGACTCGGATTTGATTTCGTCGCGTCATAGCGCGAGATAGAGTCAAAACCAAGCCCTGTCTGCGGCTCATATTGCGGCGTTTTACACGGTTTTATCGGATTGATTGGCGCCCAATACTGTGTTTCATCAATTTACGTCTGACAGGACTATATGAACTCAAGCATGAATTTCACGCAAAATGCGCAACTGTGAAATTAATTATGGCGTGTTGGGTTTATAGCACTTAGAAGTGAGCAACAGAAACTGGCTGACGAGACTCAGCCTTGAAAGGAAAATTATGTTTGGAATGCTCCCCTTTGTAACATCAGCTGGTAAAAAGCTGGGTAAGATCTTCGGCGGTAAAAAAGGTGAAGATAAACTTGCAAAAGAAGTTGATGATTTAGGTCTTGATCGCGAGGGCGTGAATATTCACGTCGACGATGAAGGCAAAGTGACGCTCAAAGGCAAGGCGGCCAGCCAAGAAGTCAAAGAGAAAATCCTTCTTGCGATCGGCAACATTGATGGCGTGTCTGGTGTTTCAGACGAAGCCGAAGCGGATGGAACAGCGTCGCAGTTCCACACTGTTGTCAAAGGCGACACATTGTGGGCCATTTCCAAGAAATATTATGGTAAGGGGTCTCGCTATCCTGAGATTTTTGAAGCCAATCGCCCGATGCTTGCTCATCCCGACAAAATTTATGTCGGACAAGTTTTGCGCATCCCGGCGGATGACACAGCCAGCGTCTAAGTGATAAAACGCAGACGTATCATATCACTAGGGCTCGCCATAACGGCGGGTCCTTTTTTGTGGCCGTTAAGTGCCGCTGCGCAGGCGGCAATTCCCAGCTCGCGCCGAAGTGTTGCGGCAATTAAACGCCGTAAAGCGCAATTGATGCGCGATATGGCGGCTAAGAAGCTAACATATGGCAGCGCCGTATTCTTACGCATTGTAAAATCGGTTCAGGGTCAGCGTTCCGGCGCATATCTCGAGGCATTTGTTGAGACAGATAACAAATTCATACCCTTCAAGCGCTGGCCAGTTTGTTATTATTCGGGTGAGCTTGGGCCGAAACTTAGGCAGGGTGACGGGCAATCACCGGAAGGGTTTTATTGGGTCCCGCCCAACGCGCTTAACCCTTACTCAAGCTATCATCTCAGCTTTAATTTAGGATATCCGAATGCCTTTGATCGACACCACGCGCGCACGGGCGATTATCTTATGGTCCATGGACAGTGCGTTTCTATCGGGTGTTACGCTATGGGTGACGATGTCATCGAAGAGATATTCACGCTTATGGTTGGCGCATATAAAGCGGGTCAGCAGGGCGTTCGCGTGCATATTTTCCCATTCGAAATGAGTGGTGATCTACCAGGCGGTCAGCTCGAAAATATAAATGGTGAATTTTGGGCAAACTTAAAACAAGGCTGGGATCATTTTGAGAAAACTGCGCGGCCACCAAATGTTGAAGTAAGCGGCGGGCGATACGTTTTTGATGACAGGGCTTAAAGTAAAAGCGGCCGATCCTTCGAGAAAGAGAGAGAGAGAAGGACCGACCGCAGTTTACGTGGTTGGCTTTCCGGGGGAGGAATGCCGAGGGACGCACGCAGTTTTAAGTAGGATATGGGTCTTGAATGTTTGGTGAATGAAATGGCCCAAAAATGGCCACCTTCATGACCATTTCGTCATGTGACCGGCCTAATAAGCGGGCGTTGTTTCCAACCGAATATCCGCATTTACGCCTGATAATGTCGATAAGCGGCGCGTCACAAATAAAGCTTTTCCGCTTCGATCTACGATATCGGCTTCGAGAAACAGATCATTTCGCCCGCGCAAAGCAAGCTCATCTACACTCAGTGCATAATCTACGTCACCGGATAATCCATCAAGTTGAACCTGTGTTTGCGCAAGTTGTGTGTTGGATTTAATCGGATCGATTAAGCGCACATTTAGCGTTGATCCGCTGGGAAGCCCGCGAAAAGCATCAAAGTTTGCTTTGCCAGTGATCGTGCGCAGCATATCAATGGGTTGCTGTTTGCCGGGCGGGTTTGGGTAAACTGCGCCGTTCGTGCTGGAGATTGAGTCTAGGGTCACATAGAGCGGGCTAAGACGGCCATCGGCATCAATCGAAATTTCTGTATTTCGGGGCAGAACATGAGTCTTTCGCCCGGCCCAGTCTTCGATGAATATCTCTGCGCTAGGGGCATCGAGCCGTCCATCTGCGCCCAGTGGCGTATAAATACTAAAATCGAACGGCATATTGCGTTGATCGAGTGAGATGCGCTTTTCGGTTAGCATATCTCCACCATTGCCGCCTGCTAGGGCCGCATCATAGACGCGAATAACGAGGTTAGACCCACGGCGCAGGGCGATGTTATCTTTTAGGCTGACGCGTCCGGATACTTCAGTTCGCGCGCCGCTATCATATATCGGGGCCGCGGGTTGCGTAGGCGCGGGGCTCGGAAGAGCGGTTCCGCCTACGGCCTCAAGATTAAGAAATGCAGGGTCATTCCCATCATATTGATCTGTATCGCGCGACTCATGTGTAGTCACGCCGCGGCTATCCACGATGCGGCCGGAAATCTGAGCATAGGGCACTTCACGCGCGAGATCTGAGGGAACCGCGATGACCATTTGTAAGGGCGGGGCGAGGCGACTGATGAGGATACGCGTTTCGCCCATAATAAGCGGGCTCGCGCGGCGCTCATTCGGTTTGGGCGGCGCGACGGCGGTGATAATCAACGTTGCTTCTGAGGGTAACATGCCGGGGCGCGCGTCAAATGCGGCGTTTACGGGTATGTTTTCTATATAAACAAGTCCTGCGGGGGCTTGAGTTTGAGTCTGATTTTGCGATCCACCAAAAATATCTCCTAAGACATCCGGGATATTTTGAGCAGACGCAGATTGCGGCGCAAGCGCCATCACAAAGGCTGTAAGTACTAAAATTAGCAGGCGCATGGGGGACTCCTATGATTATGCCTCATATAGCTTACACCGCTTAAATGGTCCGTGAATAGGGCTTACAGGAACTGTAAAGGTTCAGAGTGCTTACGAAACACCCTTTCCACTTGATCGGAGGTCACGTCATCTAGGCTGTCATGTTGCCATTTAGGATTACGGTCTTTGTCAATAAGTTGAGATCGGATACCTTCGTAGAAATCTTGGGTTTTCAGAAATCCTAATGACAAATCAAGTTCGGCGCGCATCGCGTCTTTGAAATCAAGTTTTGCGCCGCGCTTAATCGCCTCGAAGGTGATTGAGATGGCAAGAGGGCTCTTGCGGCGAAGGCTTTTTGCCTGTTTCGCGGCCCACTCACCGTCCATGCCGTCCAGAGCGCGCAAGATTGCGACAGGGCTGTTTTCTTCGAAAGCATTTAGCGCAGCAGGCAAGGGCGCAGCCATTGGACCGGGCGTAGCAAATCGTGCAATTATAGATGTCACCGCCTCTTTACTGCCGTCGAGTTTGGCTTCGCCCAATGCTTTGGTGAATGCAGCATGTCTCTCTGTTTCAATGAAATCATTGGCGATACCTAGCGCGAGGCAATCGCCTGCGCCAAGGCGCGCGCCTGTCATGCCGAGCCATTGTCCGGCTGCCATGCCAAGGCGCGGCAGGAAATATGTTCCGCCCACATCCGGGAAATAGCCAATGCCTGTTTCCGGCATGGCAAATTGGGTGTTATCACCTGCAATCCGGTGGCCGCCATGAACGGACAATCCCACGCCGCCGCCCATGACAAAGCCGTCAATCAGCGTGATATAAGGTTTGGAATAGCGGTGGATCAGCTCATTAAGGGCATATTCCGTGCGCCAGAAATTTTCAGCGCGCGCGTCACCCGCTTTTCCACTGTCATGAAGCAAAATAACATCACCGCCCGCGCAAAAGGCGCGCTCGCCGGCGCCGTCAATGAGCACAGCGCCAATCGCGTCGTCCGCTTCCCATTTCACCATACAGGCTGTAAT
Organism: uncultured Robiginitomaculum sp.; assembly: GCA_938001945.1. GTDB lineage: Bacteria > Pseudomonadota > Alphaproteobacteria > Caulobacterales > Maricaulaceae > Robiginitomaculum. The sequence continues at coordinate 339 of CALLBH010000110.1, read as the reverse complement.
CGCCTCACACATATCCTGCGTAAGCGCGTTAAGCGCTTTGGGACGGTTGAGTGTGATGTGGCCAAGATTGCCTGTGACGCGGCTAATGATTTCATCTGTCATGCGGATATCCTTTTGGTCAGGGCTAAAATTTGAACGTCAATTAGGCAAGAAAAAAGCGGACCCGAAGGCCCGCTTTAAAATTATTAATCGCGGATGCGACTAGAAGTTTTTACGCAAAGTCACGCCATATGTACGTGGCTGGTTTGGATAAGCATTAATAACGCCGGCCTGCGCAACGCCTGGGAAGGCGGACAGGAAGTACTCGTCGTTAAATGCGTTACGCACAAAACCTTGAAG
>CALLBH010000109.1 GCA_938001945.1 uncultured Robiginitomaculum sp. | reverse complement strand
CGTAGCTGAATTGATTGCCGGTAAAGCGGGACACGTCAATTATGATGTCATTCCGGGCGTAGTCTACACCAAGCCGGAAATCGCCACTGTCGGTAAAACCGAAGAGCAGCTTAAGGAAGAAGGCATCCCCTATAAAAAAGGAAAATTCCCATTCCAAGCCAATAGCCGCGCGCGCTGTAACCACGAAACAGATGGCTTTGTTAAAATCCTTGCGCACGCCGAAACAGATGAAATTCTTGGCGCGCATATGATTGGCGTAAATGTTGGCGATCTGATTGCCGAAGTTTGCCTTGCTATGGAATTCAAAGCCGCATCCGAAGACATTGCGCGCACATGCCATGCTCACCCGACAATCACCGAAGCCGTCCGTCAGGCGGCCATGGACGTCGAGGGCTGGGCGATGCAGATGTAGAAATCGATTAAGTATCGATTTCTACATTTGATAATAAATGGAGCGATGCAGCAGATATGTTGCGTCGCTTTTTTCATTTTAGAAGTGACCGCTGGATACACAGCGCCTAGGGTGATCCATGCTATCTGAATTCTACGATTTCAAAACCGCACTTTGGAAATGGCAAAGTGAGACCGCGACGGCGTGGTTTTTCCTCAGCCTGCCCGAAGATATATCCAAGGAAATCAAATTCTTCTGCCCGCGCAAAGGGCCGGGCTTTGGCTCTATCCGCGTTGAAGCCACAATAGGAGAGAGCGTCTGGCGCACATCTATTTTTCCGAGCAAAGATACGGGAAAATATCTATTGCCCGTCAAAGCCGCCATTCGAAAGGCGGAGAGTTTTGGTGAAGGCGACACTGTTGATTGCCGCCTAAAAGTTCTGCTCTAGCGCTGCCCCAAATATGTCCAGCGCCGCAAAAGAGCTTCGACAGGGCCGCGTTCAAATCTCTTGCGCCATAGGCTAGAGAAGATGATGGACACGACGCCTGTTACAAAGGCGATCGCAATACATCCTGCGGTGCCAACCTTCATATATAATCCAAAGCCATATCCGCAGAACAGAATGGATAAAATTAGCGACTGCAGCAAATAGGCTGTCAGCGTGGCTGTGCCGCCGCGCGCTAAAAAGAGCTGTAAACTCGTCACTGGCCCTTCGGCCCATTTTGCAATTAATCCAGCATAGCCCATCGTGGTCAGCGGCGCGCCAGTGATGATGAACGCCATGCCCGCGATCATCTGTGCGGAATAAGGAATATCAGCTTGTCCAATGAGATAGGCCCCTAATAAGTTGAGTATTATGCCCATCGCGAGCCAATAGCGACGGGCAGTACTCCAAACCTTTGCGCTGGGATCAGAAATTACACCTGCTTTGACGGCGGCAAGGCCGACGAGGAAAAAGGCTAGAACGCCCGGGCCTTGATAGAAGATGCCTGCAATGAGGTAGAATAAATAGTCTGTCCAGCGCTGAATTGAAGCCGCCCCAAAACTCTCGCCGCCAAAGGCTGTGATAAGCTGCGTGCGTATCGCCTCTGCTTCGGCGGGGTCTTCAATCATCTCCTCTGGCGTAAAGGTTTCTCCAGCCCACATACCTGCCGCAGATAGCCAGGCGATCAGGAATTGTAGAGCAAAAAATGCATAGCTCCATCTCAGGAGAGACTTTGTATTCTTGTTACGAAAAAGAAACAATATTGATCCGAAAAAGGCGTATATAATTAGAATGTCGCCCGAAAAGGCTAAGGTGACGTGCAAGACGCCAAATATAGCAAGACCCAGAAGGCGCCGAAAATAACGCGGGCCAAATTTCGCGCCGCTGCGCTGCGCGGACATCATTTGATAGGCCAGTCCCGCTCCGAACATAAGGGAAAAAAGAGCATAGGATTTAAAGAGAAAAAACCCATTCGAGAAAAAATAGGCAGCATTATCAATGGCATGGTTTTGCCCGCCAACGCTATAAACGCCGTCATCGGCAAAAGCAAAATAGAGCACATTCACGAGAACAATTCCAAATAGAGCAAAAGCTCGAATGAGGTCGGGCAATATATGCCGCCCCGCTTGCTGGCTTTGCTCTAGATAGGTTATGTTAAATTCCTTACTGCCCCAATAAAGCTCGCATGGCGTCCAAATATTCTATCCATGCGCTGCGGCCCGTATCCGTAAGGTGCACCAAGGTTTGCGGGCGCTTGCCCTTGTAACCTTTTTCTTGGCGAACATACCCTGCTGTTTCTAGCTTGGTCAAATGGGTTGATAAATTTCCATTTGTCGCGCCTGTTTTGTCTTTGAGCTCGGGGAAGCTTGCGGGGTTCACGGCGGATAAATACGCCATCACGCCCAGCCGCAGCCGGCCGTGAATGACGTCATCAATCGCATTGATGTCGGGCTGTGCGTCGGAGGGCTTAGGCATGTTGGCGCTCTAGTTTTAGTGTTCCAATTGCGGGAAGGACGATAACCAAAATAATTGCAACGGCTGCAAAAAGGTAAAGTTCAACACGGCCATAAAACGCCATAGCGATAGCCGCGGCGATGATTGAGCCGTAGCCGGGGAGACGTAATCGCGCGTGATTACCAAATGCGGCGGTTGTTAAATAGGCCATGCCATATCCTGCAAAGGCAAAGGGCAGTACGAGGTCAAACATGGCGGCGCTCGCTTGACCCAGCGCGATTTGCCCGACGATCCCGATAAAAAGTGCGAGAAGGGCAAATGCAAATGATGACCATACATGACGCTCAACTTTTTGGGCTGCGGCGTTGCTGTTTTTATCTTTCATCGACAACCCCAAAACAATCGAGCCGATAACGGCGCAGACGCCGTAAGCCATCCAGACAGCGCCGACAAAATTTGGGTCAATTCCTGCGGTTCCGCTGCCGACGAACCAATGGGCTAGAAATGTAATACATAAGAGGCTTCCCCAAAATAGTCCGTAGCGTCCACCATGAAGCGGGGCGTTCTCGCCCGATAGGGCAACTGATTTTATATAGTCCAAATCTTTTAAGGCGTCATTCTGTGTCATAATTCACTCCAAATTTATTTCTTAAACTCTTTTTGCACAAATTAGTTTGTATTGCAAACTTAAATATGCATATTGCAGATAAGTTTGAAAAACAAACCAAATATGGATTGTCACTTAAACTTTCGGAGATACGGCAAAAGCCGACCCGACAAGAGAGGGAGATATTGGATCGCCCTATGAGACTTAGGAGCTTACGCATGAGCACTTTATTAAAAACACTACGTAGCGTCGCAGTTATTGCGGCATTCGGCTTA
>CALLBH010000108.1 GCA_938001945.1 uncultured Robiginitomaculum sp. | reverse complement strand
AAGTATTCACAGCCTCTTTCGCAACGGTCGGGTTAAGACCATCCACTGCGCACGAACTTGCCGCGACGACAGACACATTGGCTGCAAAAGCAACTTCCGTGTGACCGCTTCGGATGTCGAGCCGCGTAGACAAGTCTACCTGCTCGAGGCACGCCAAAGAAATCATGGACATTAACCATATGGTAATCTTCGAAATTTCTTCAAGTACTTGGATGAATTATTTATTCGCGGCATGTCCGCTTTGCCCCCAAAGCCATCAAAACCCTAATCTCCCCCAGCCAAAACCCGTCTCTTGACGCAAGCAAAACGTCCGTCTATGTATAAATCGAACGTTCGTTCATATGCGGAGTGTGAAATATGACTAAATCAAAAAACCTCCCCACATCCCGCGGCATCACCGCGCCCGACAACACCACCAAAGCTCGTCTTGAGCGGGCGGCAGTGAATTTGTTTGGGGCGCAGAGCGTGGATGGGACGTCGATGCGTGAAATTGCGAAGGCGGCGGGGATGTCGCTGGGTGCGGTTTATGGGCATTATCCGAGTAAGGATATTTTGGCCCATACATTGATGGCCCATACGCATCGCGCTTTGGCGGATATGATTGATCGGTCCTATAAAGAGGGCGGGTCTTTACGCGATATTGTGAAGCGCATTATTGAGGGTTATTGCGCCGCCGCCGATGAAGATTGGGAGCTGTTTCGCTATTACCTGATTAATTTGCACCGCTTTAGTGATTTATCTGAGGCGGCCAAAGACTCGCCTGTTGAAACCGCCGCCAAAGTTATTCGCAGCGCGGTGAAGGTCGGGCAGATGCCCAAGAAACCCGCGACGCTAACGGCGTCGATGGCGCTGGGCGTCATGATGCAGGCCGGACTGGCGCGCTCCTATGGACAGATCGACGGGCCTTTATCGCAATATAAACCCCATTTTAACGCCGCCGTTATGGCCGTGCTGGAGGCCTAATATGAGTCAGAATTTTCTACCGATGATGCGGATGAACTCAATTTTGTTTCAATTGATGTTCTATGCCACGACCGCCTTTTTTGCCGTGCTCTGCGCGCTGCTCGCGATTATTCCGGGCCGAAAGCCGATGATGCTCGGCCTGTCGGCCTATACCAAATTTACGCGCTGGCTGATGGAAGTTATGGTTGATATTCATGTCGATGTGACAGGTAAAGAACGCCTGCCGGGCAGCGGGGCGTTCATCATCGCGGCCAAGCATCAAAGCTATGGCGACGGGATTATTGTGTTCTCTGAATTTTTTGATCTGTCCTTTGTGACGGGTGATCATCTTGAGAAATTTACGCTCCTGAAAACCATATTGCGCAAAGCAGGCGCGGTCGTTGTCGATAGCTGCGGGGGGTCAGACGTGCGCGAGAAAATGGCGCGCGAGGCGCAGCGCGTGCGCGAGCAAGAGCGGCGCTTATTGATTTATCCCGAAGGGCATCTCTCGCAAATCGGTACGCAGCACCGTTACCGCAAAGGCGTTTATCACATGTATAAGGATTTTGGGTGCCCCGTCGTGCCTGCCGCGACGAATTTAGGACAGCGGTGGAACCAAAATGATTGGCGCAAATATCCGGGCGACGCCGTGATTGAATTTCTAGAGCCTATCCCGCCGGGTCTGGATAAGGATGAATTTATGGAGCGGTTAGAAAGCGCCATTGAGACGCGCAGTATAGAGCTGCTGGATATGGAGAACCTCGGCGCGCTAAATCCGGATGATATTGGAAAGACAGTGGAAAACCAGTCTGCGCGTGCTAAGCGGGAGGCCCGAGAGGCGAAAGAGGGCGAGAGCGCTCATCGGCCGATTGAGCTAAACCGCGGAGCAAAATCATGAGTGCCAAAGCTGCTATATCCTTATTTGCCAAGCGAAAATTCCTGCCGCTCTTTGTATTGTTTCAGGCGGGGACATTTAACGACAATGTTCTGAAAAATGCCCTGATTGCCTTGGTGACTTATGCGGGAATGATCCTGTTCTCCGAAGATATTCCGCGTAGCGCCGTTGTCCCGATTGCCGCGCTTTTATTTACAATGCCGTTTCTAATTCTGTGCACGATTGCCGGACAGATTGCCGACAAGGTCGACCGCTCAACGATATTAAAGTGGGTTAAGCGCGCCGAATTTGTGATCATGATTATCGCCGCAATTGGGTTCTTTTTTCAGAGCACAGCCATATTGGCCTTTGCCTTGTTTTGCATGGGCGCGCAGTCTGCATTTTTCTCGCCGACCAAGAATGCTGTTCTGCCGCAATGGCTAGAGGATAAAGACTTGATTACGGCGAATGGCCTGCTGAGCGGGTTTCAGTTCTTCTTTATTTTACTGGGCATGGTCGTTGGAATAAAATTGGTTCTGACGCCATTTGAGCCTGAGGCGCTAGATGGCCCGCGCGTTGTTTCAATCCTATTGATCATATTTGCGCTTATCGGATGGTTTGCCGCAGAACGTCTGCCCGCTGCGCCCGCGCCGCAGCCTGATTTGAAAGTCAATTTTAATCCCATCACATCCATCATCAGCGTTCTAAAAACATCTTGGGCGCATAAAGCCGTCTTTCGTCCCATGATGGGCATTGCGTGGTTTTACGGATTTTCAAATGTGATGATTCTGGTGCTGCCTGTCTATGTCGCCGACATTATGAAATATGACCCAAATGTGCTGACGATAATATTAGTGGCATCGACATTAAGTATTCTAGTTGGCGCGCTGCTTTGCACTGTCTTGGCGCGGGGCAAAGAAGCGATGGGCCTTGTCGCGATTGGGATTGTCGGTGTGACGATCTTTACGCTCGATATTTATTTAAACACCTCTGTGTCCGCGCGTGAGGGTTTAGGCGATCTCGCGGCATTTAAAGCGGATCCGAAAACGCCGCGTTTCTTAATCGCGATTATCGGAAGTTCAATCTGTGCCGGCCTCTATGTTGTGCCGCTCCAAGCCATGGCGCAGCGCCGCTCCGTTGTTGAACTGCGGGCCAGATTAATGAGCGCGGGCGCTGTTATGCTCAATGC
>CALLBH010000107.1 GCA_938001945.1 uncultured Robiginitomaculum sp. | reverse complement strand
GCCGCTTGCGCGCAGAGCGCCTCTGCGCCGCGGTAAAGTTTGACACCTGCAGGGACTTCGATGTCACAATTTTCATCCGCGACACCGATACTTTTACAGTCAAATTCGGCCGCAATTTTTAGCGCCTCATCCGCGCTGCATCCGACAGAGATATGCTCAAGCGAAAATGTATCGCGGTGCAGACGCAGAAAGCGCAGGGCGCTTTGACCGATCGAACCGGTCACACCAAGGATGGAAACTGTTTTCATGGAAATGTAGAGCTACGGATCAGATTGCGTCGTGTCAGTATTAATATCCATTTCCATCCAACTCCAATCCATCATCGACATTTCTTCGGCAAGTATGACGGCAAGTTTTGGCTTGAACATAAAGCGTTTAATTGTGCGTTCCATTTCCCCTTGGAGAGCTTCGATTTCCGATTGACGCTCGGCCATCGCTTCTTTGAAACGATCTCCGTCCAACTCTTCGCCTTTTTCCTGCAGCGTGGCTTGGATGCGCTGTCCGGCGTCATTCATGGTTTTTGCTGCGGCTTTGGCGCTATCTTCATCGGTCACGCCATTGAGCGCCGTGACGATTGTTTTCATTTCATTGACCATTTGGTCGGCAACGCGTTCTTCTTCATTTGCAAAGCTGCGCGTTTGGCCGTCTTCAATGATGACTTCAGATGATGCTTTGGTCGAGTCGCTATTGCCGCCGCCGCAGGCCGATAGGCTCAGCGCGGCGATGAAACAGGATGATAGTAAAAGACGCGGCATATGACTCTCCATAGATAAATCCCGCCCTCACTACAGAAGACGGGATGAAATTGCGAGAGGCTTTTACGTTTAAGGGTCTGGCGCGTCGGTAAAAATATCTTCGATCGCGCAATCAAACAGCCGCGCAATTTTAAAGGCGAGCGGCAGGGACGGATCATAGCGCCCCGTTTCTATGGCGTTGACGGATTGCCGCGATACATCCAGCAGGTCGCCAAGCGCTTGCTGTGACAAGCCTTTGCCCGCGCGTAATGATTTGAGTGAGTTTTTCATGTCCGTCTTACAACATATTGCACAGGGCTTTGTTCTTCCACCCTAGATAAGCTCCGGCGAGTCCATAGAACAGATAAAAACCGGGCAATACAAAGAAGATTGGGAGTTTTGGCACAGTGGTATAGAACTCCAGTAAGCCCCAAACCGTGGCGACACACATCAAGGCGCAGACGCCATAAAGAATCGCTTCGATTTGCATTTTGCGGATAAATTCATCTGTCTCGCGCACAAAGCGCATCTGTGCATATATCCAACCAAAGACGCCAATGGCCGGAATGACAACAAGGCCGTAAATCGCGCCTTTGGGCAATATGTTCAAGATAAGCTCGGTTGAGGCGAGGAATATGCCGACGAGATAGAGTATCATGGAGGGGATAAACAGTTTCATATAGCGCTGTCTTGCGAGTTTAGGGGACATGTGAATTCTCCAATTAAGAGGCAATGAAGCCGAAATAGATGCCGGAAATGATGCCAGCAAGACATCCGCAAATGCCAAGGGCTAATCCAAGTTTTGCGCCGATTGCGTGAAGCGGCGGGGTTGAGTCTTTGTGGGTCATAATATTCTCTTAATTAGTAAAGCTACCTTTACATAGACAAGTGTGCTTTACATGTCAAGTGTGCTTTCCATTTACTGTTAAGTGCGTTCTCACGCAATTGTTAGTGACGCGCCGCGCCGCTTCGCGCTAAGAGCGCATCATGAATGAAATCGTCTCCGCGCCGCCGACGCTTGATCCGGCTAAATTTATTGATCCCGACATCACCGCCAAAGGTGAAAAACGCGCGCGCGTGTTTTGGACAGGGCTCCAAACGCTGTGGCTAAATAGCGGTAGTCAGTGCAATATTGAATGCGCCAATTGCTATATCAAAAGTAGCCCAACCGCGGATCATTTTGTCTATTTGCGCGCGGCTGAGGTCACGCCCTATTTGGACGAGATTGACGCATTGGAGTATGGAAAAGTCGAAATCGGGATTACGGGCGGCGAGCCTTATCTAAACCCCGATATGAACAAGATTACCACGATGGCGCTAGAGCGCGGCCACACAGTTCTCATGCTGACCAATGCGATGAAACCTATGATGCGTCCGCGCGTCCAAGCTGGCCTGCTGGAGCTTAAAGAGAAATATGGTGATAAGCTAACGATGCGCGTGTCGCTCGATCACTTTACCGCCGAAGGTCATGACCGCGAACGCGGGCAGGGTAGTTTCGACATTGCCCTTAAAGGCATGGCTTGGCTCACCGAGCATGGATTTAGCCTCAATATTGCCGGACGCTCCATGTTCAGCGAAGACGAAGCCACGGCGCGCGCAGGTTACGGCGCGCTCATAGAGGCGCAAGGCTGGAACATCGACGCGATGAACCCCGCCACGGTGCTCCTTTTCCCTGAAATGGACGACACAGTTGATGTTCCGGAAATCACTAAAGATTGCTGGGATATATTATCGGTTCGCCCCGACAGCATGATGTGTGCAAATTCGCGTATGGTCGTGAAACGCAAAGGCGAAGACGTGCCGTCCGTTTTAGCCTGCACATTGCTATGGGACGACACACAATTTGAAACCGGCAAAACGCTGAAAGACAGTCTCAAGCCGATTAAATTGAATCACCCCCATTGCGCCAAATTCTGCGTCCTCGGCGGAGCGAGTTGTTCCGCTTAGAGGGATCTAATCATTGGCATAAGGGCTTTTCCCGTTCACTTCAGTAAGGAATGCCGAAACACCATTGAAGAATTTCTTGCGGTTTTTCTCATTTGACAGAAAGTGATCTTCGCCTTGAAATTCCATGGTTGTAACGTTTGAAGAGCTCTTCTTCAACGCT
>CALLBH010000106.1 GCA_938001945.1 uncultured Robiginitomaculum sp. | reverse complement strand
TTTAAATTCAAAACGCATAGCAGGCCTTTCTGAGTCGATATCACACTAGCGCATGGCGCGAAGCGGTGATAGGCCCGCCAAATGTCATTACGTGAATTTCTAGTCTTGCTGCTTGTCTGCACCATTTGGGGGCTACATTTTATCGTCATGAAAGTGACGATTTCAAACACTGCGCCGCCTCTGTTCTATGCGGCCATTCGCATGACCATAGTGATGGTTTTGCTCGCCCCATTTCTGCGTATCCACCGCGGACAGATGAAATATGTTCTCGGCGCGGGGCTCGGGTTTGGCGCGCTAAATTATGCCTTTATGTTTCCCGCACTTAAATTTGTGACCGCGTCCGCGGCGGCAGTGATGATCGAACTTTATGTGCCATTCTCAATCATTCTATCAATCGCCTTCCTCGGGGAGCGCATCGGCGCGCGGCGTATCTTTGGAATTATTATTGCCTTCGCTGGAGCTGTTATCATAGCTACGGCAAAACCTGATGAGGTGGCCGGACCGCAATTTCTATTTGGCATTGGCCTGATGGTCTGCGGGGCATTCTCCGAAGCCATGGGCGCCTTCTTTGTTAAAAAGGTCAGCGGCGTGAAACCGATGGAGCTTCTGTCGTGGTGCGCCGTCGTCGGAACTGTCGTTTTGTGGCCTTTAAGCCTCACATTAGAGACCAACCACCTTGACGCGTTTACACCAGACAACCGTGTTAATTTTGGCCTCGCCTTGCTCTATTCCAGCCTACTCGTCTCTATCGTCGCCCATGGCAGTTATTATTGGCTCCTCCAGCGTCTGCCGCTCTCCGTCGTGGCAAGCACAGGATTGATGACCACAGTGGTTGCCGTCTCCGCCTCTGCAATCCTGCTACGCGAACCGATGAGTCCGGCCTTTATCTTGGGCGGCATTATGACATTGGCCGGCGTGGCATTGATCTTACTGCGCGCGAAATCTAAATCTGCTGTCACAATTGCGACTGAAAAGACCACATAAAGGCCTTAAACTGGCCCTAGGGGAAACGTAATTAATCGGCATTAACCCTGTTATTCACAGGAGTTAATTATGAGAACCGCAAAAAAATCCCCCAAAATTGCTGTAGAGAAAATTGCCATGGCCTTTGCCTGCTCAGTTGGATTGCTCCTTCTTGCCATTGGCGCAGTCGCAACACCGCTCGATAGCGCTGTGACAACAAGCCAAATCAGCATCACCGCCGCCGCGCCCGTCACAGGCAAAACCCCGCCGCCATAGCGCGCCCGACTGACCAAATCGTAATGCGCCGGCCTCTTACGGCTGCGCCTACGCCGCGCTATAGCCTTGGACATAGACGCGACTCTTTCTAGGCTCGCCGTATAACGGCGCTATGCGCATCACCAAGGTCAGTGTATTGCGCATCCCGGCGAAAATTGCAGATACGTTCTCGCCCTATTTGGATGAGCAGCCAATTGTCGATTTTCTTGATGATTTTGGCAAGCGCGCTTGGGTGGCTCTCGCTGCCACGCTCATACTCAACATCGCCTTTTTCACCGCGCTGACGATGTCCGTGACATATGTGATCATCCCGCCGCCTGAACCCGAAGTGATCCCCGTTCAAATCGTCACAGTTATTGGCGAGGAAGATGAACCGCCCGCGCCAACAGAGGAGCCCGTTTCGGCCCCCGCCGTCCCCACGCCGTCCCCTGCGCCCGCGCCGCGTCCACGCCCAAAACCGCAATTGGTTAGCCCGCCCGAGCCTGCCCCGCAGCCTGAACCAGAAGTCGAGGTGATCGAAGAACCGGACCTAACGCCTCAGCTTATCGCGCCCGCACCGCAGATCATTTCACAACCTGACCCTCAGCCCACCGAAGACTCCATTGCGCCCGCGCCTGATTTACCGACTGAGGCCGATCGTGAACGCGCGCTAGAAGAGTTTCGACGCCGCAATCAGCAACAGGAAGTTGAAGACATTACACCTGCGCAAATCGAACCCGAAATTGAGATCATTCCCGATACGCCGCCTGAGATTATCATCGAAACGCCGCCCGAGCTCATCCCGCCTATTGAGCAGCCCATAATTGAACCCGAACTCGTCATCGACCCGCCAGAAGAGCCGCAGCCCTTCATCGAGATTTTCGACGTTCCCATAGAGCCGGAAATTACCGAAGACCCGCCGCCCCCCGAAGTCGAAGACTTTGCCCCTGGCCCCATTATCGAAGACGCGCCTATCTCGCCGCCCGAGGAGATTATCGAAACACCGGAGCTGCCCGAAGACGTCATTCCTGATGCCGCGCCGGGGATCATTGAACCTGTTGATGCTGAACCCGCAGAGCCTGAAGCGCCTGTGACGCCTGAACCGGAAATCGAAACACCGCCCAGCGAAGAACCGGAAACACAGGATGCCCCCGCAGAGGACAGCCCAATCATTACGACGGCGCCGCGCGTTCTGGCCGATGATGAGTCCGCCCAGACGCAACAAGAGTTAGAACGCGCCGTGCCGCAATCCCAAGCCGATACAGGCCCAAGCTCTGGCGGCGGCGGATACCGCACGCCAACCATTGGCGGCGGCGGGCGCAATACGCTTGATCCCAATGCCGGCACAGACTTTCCGACCGGCCCAACATCTGCGGGAACAGGACGACCAAACCCCGGCGCAGGCGGGTGGTCGCTGGGTGAAGGCGCGCAAGGGGATTATGCAGGCGAAGGCGGCATGCGCGGCGTCGCCTATGACACGCGGTGCCGAGATATTAACCGCACACACGAAGATTGCCCTGAATATGTCGCAAAGCCTAGAGGCCGCGACGCAGCGGGTTACGAGACGCCGCGCATAAACCGTGCACCGGCTAATCGCGGCGTTAGAGGCATTGGATCAGTTGGACGCGACACGAGCACTGCAGGCGGAAATTTCGGCGCAAGCTCTAACGGTATGCCATCAGAGACAGTATTAGATGATGCAGATTTTGGCGTTCTTTACGGACGTACGCCGCAAGTCGATATTGAAAATGCGCAGCCCCGTCTGAGCGATCTATTTAGCGAAGATCAAGACTTCGTCTCAGAAACAGAGCCTCTTCCGGATTTGGGCACCTTACCCGAAGAAGGTGAGGATGATCCGTGGGCATTGGATACTCTACCGCAATAAATAATTTATCTTCTAATTCGGCGCTTCCGTCTCGCGTGCAATCAGCGCGCCAAGCATTTCAAGAGATTGGTCAATATTGGATTCAAATCGGCTGCGATAAAACGGTTTTAATAGGCGCTGCACATATGGAAATCCGCCAAGCTCGCCTTCGATGATCACAAGTACCGTGGACCCGATCTCATCCTCAGTCGGTTCAATCGCGTAAGTCCCAAGGCCTTCGCGGCCGCCAAGATTTAATTGCGTGCGCACAAAACTCTCTTCCGCGCTATCCGTGATTGTCTGAAACCCAATGCCTTCTTTTGCGCTATCCCACGCCGCCTCTGCGCCCACACCAGCCTGAGGGCCTGAGAAAATGACTTGAGCATCAATATCGCGCAGATACCACGGCGACCAACTATGGAGTTTGTCCATCTCATTCATATAGGGGAAAACGATGTCCGGTGTCGCGCGGATGGCGGCGCTGCGCTCCACAGTCAATGCGGGGCTAATAAAATAGCCCGCGCCCATAGCTAGGCCAAATAAGAGCACAAAGGCAAATACGCCGCGGATCATCCATTTCATAAATACACCTCATTTCCCCAAAAATTTGATGACGTGATTTGAGAACGCTTGCAACCATTGCAACGGCCAAGCATAATCAAATATTAGGGAGAAATTATGTTATATCTATTTGCGCAAACAGATACTGGCGGTTCAGGAACGATGGAAATGCTGACCATGTCGGCTTCTAAAGGTATCGATCTGCTGGGAAACATATTCCTGTGCGTCATAGGCATTATTCTCGCCATATTTATCGTTCTATTTTTGATCGACGTGCTCCAAACCAAAGACGCTGTGCGCCGCAACTATCCCGTCATTGGGCGTTTCCGCGGTTTGTTCACCACACTTGGCGAGTTCTTTCGTCAATATTTCTTCGCCATGGACCGCGAAGAGATGCCGTTTAATCGCGCTGAGCGGGACTGGATTAACGATGTGGCCAAAGAGGGCAGCAGTACGGAGCCCTTTGGCTCAACCCGCCGCCTCAGCCCGGGTGCTGCGATATTCGCCAATGGCATGTTCCCAAAACTAGAGGAAGAACACGAGCCAACAGAATCCGTTATTATCGGTCCAAATACACGCCGCCCCTATCAACCCTATAGTTTCTTCAATGTCAGCGCGATGAGCTATGGCTCGCTATCACAGCCCGCCGTGCGCGCGCTATCCATGGGCGCGAATCTGGCGGGGTGCTGGCTTAATACCGGCGAAGGCGGATTGTCGCCCTATCACCTGGAAGGCAATTGTGACATCGTCTTTCAGCTTGGCACCGCCAAATTCGGGGCGCGCAATGATGACGGCTCTCTTGACGTCGATAAATTGGTGAAACTGACCTCAGATAATCCGAGCGTGCGCATGATTGAGCTTAAACTCTCTCAGGGCGCAAAACCCGGCAAAGGCGGCATACTTCCCGCAGAGAAAGTCACGCCGGAAATTGCGGAAATTCGAGGTATTCCCGTCGGAGAATCGGCGATTAGTCCGAACCGCCACGTCGACGCCTCAACGCCCGAAGAGCTGCTCGACCTCATCCATACCATGCGCGAGGCCACGGGCATTCCCGTTGGGATTAAATTCGTTGTCGGCAATATTGCTGATGTCGAAAAACTTCTCATTGCAATCAATTCGCGCGGCAAAGACAGCGCGCCGGACTTCTTTACCATTGATGGCGGCGATGGCGGAACGGGCGCAGCGCCCATGCCGCTGCTAGATAATGTTGGCCTGACCATTCGTGAAGGCCTGCCGGCGGTGGATGATCTGCTGATGACTTACGGCCTGCATAATCGCGTGCGCATTATCGCATCGGGCAAACTCGTCACGCCGGCCGAAGTTGCGTGGGCCTTTGCGGCGGGCGCAGATTTCGTCAATTCAGGACGCGGCTTCATGTTTGCGCTTGGCTGTATCCAAGCCATGAAATGTAATGAAAATACCTGCCCGACAGGGATAACAACTCATAATAAACGCCTGCAGCGCGGCCTAGATCCAGAGAACAAAGCAACGCGCGTGATGAATTATTGCAAAAGTATCCGCAAAGATGTTGAGATGATTTCGCATAGCTGCGGCGTCGATCATCCGCGTCAGCTGCGCCGCGAACATGTCCTTATCGTCCAAGACAATGGCCGCTCGCTCCCCTTCTCGCAGGTCTGGGGGCAACGGCCACGGCTTAAGGGGAAATCTAAAGAGAGCGCTTAACCCTTACGCGCTTGAACAATCTTCGCTGCGATAAAATCCTCGCCCAACATCTTGGTGGCCGCTAATCGATGCGCGCCTTCTTGGAGGACGTAGCGACCTTTGCCTTCGCGCACATAGATCGGATTTTGCAGACCATTCTCTAATATATCTTCGGCGAGCGGTTCAATTTCATCTTCACGCAAGGCCTTTTTGGCGGCGGGAATATAAATTTCGTCAATTTTAATATCGACAATTCGCATTGGCGTTCCTCTTGGCTTTGGGTAAGTTTAACGCCAAGCCCCATGAACGCAAAGACGAATATGACAAAACTACATAACGCACCGCATCCCGTGACAATTCCAACGACAGATGGCCGAGCGTTCCCTGTGCGCCGCGTCTATTGCGTGGGCCGCAATTACGCTGATCATGTTGCGGAGATGGGCGGTAATCCCAAAACCTCAGCGCCGCTCTTCTTCACCAAAAGCCGCGAGACGATTGTCGCAAATGGCGCCGTTATCCCCTTCCCGACCATGACAGAAAATCTGCATTATGAAGGCGAACTGGTGGTCGCGATTGGTGCAGGCAACGCCATTTTCGGATATGGCTGCGGCCTAGATATGACGCGCCGTGATTTGCAGGCGGCGGCAAAAGCGGGCGGCAAAGCGTGGGACATGGCCAAGAACTTTGACCATAGCGCGCCAATTGGAGCGCTCACTCCAGCTACTAAAATCGACCTAGCGGGCGCAGCATTAGAGACGCGGCTAAACGGTAAGATGGTTCAAAGCGCGCCGCTCTCGCATATGATTTGGTCAGTTGAAAACATCATCAAAAGTCTGTCCGGCTTTGTGACCCTCGCCCCCGGCGATATTATCCTGACCGGAACGCCCGCTGGCGTGGGACAAGTGCAGCCCGGCGATGAGATCAGCGTCTCTATCACCGGACTGGAAACATTAAGCGTGAGTTACGCGACGTCCACGCCGTGAAGACCAAAGACTTCGGAGAGTAAATCCGTCGCCGCGGCCCAGCTGCGACGGTCGCTATCCGCATTGTACTGCAAACCGTTCTTGGCGTCATTTGCATCCGGCACAGTAAACGCATGTGTCGTTTTACCGTAGGCGTGCAGCTGCCAATCGCATCCGGCCTTTGTCATCTCTTCGCCTAGCGACGCCACATGCGCGGGCGGGGCCATGGGGTCATCCCATCCGTGACAGACTAAAACTCTAGCTTTGATTTTCTTCGCTTTGCTCTCAGGGGCGTCGAGCAGGCCGTGAAAGCTAATCGCAGCTTTCAAGTCTGCGCCGCTGCGCGCCATATCCAGCGTACATAACCCGCCAAAACAAAAACCCATCATCGCCATGGCGTCGCCGTCAATCTCATCCAGCGCCTGCGCGGCTTTCAGTCCCGCATTGAGGCGCTTAAGCAGCTTTTCGCGATCCTCTTTGAGCGGGCCCATATGCGCCATCTTCTCGTCAACCGTTTCCGGTTGCGCGGCGTCGCCGTAAACATCGATTGCAAAGCCGACATAGCCCAGCCCGGCCATTTGAACGGCCTTTTGCCCTGCAAACGCATCGCGGCCGCCCCATGCATGACTGATGATGACGCCCGGCCGCGCGCTGGTGACGCTATTATCCCACGCCAGATAACCCACGCAGCGCTGTTTGCCGTCAAAATACTCAACTTCTCGGGTCATGATGTCCATTTTAGTCTCCAAATGTGTCTTGAAATTCATATAGGGCGCGCCGTGCATTAAGACAATATTATCCATAAGCCTCCATTGTCATTTCGCTCATTATTTACACAGGAGAGCGCTATGTCTAAGGGTCTTCACTTTATCGGTTTCGCCGTTTCAACACTCGCATTTGCACTTATGAGCGGATGCGCGACGCCGCAGGAAAACCCGCATTATCGCTACAGCTCCAAAATGGGGCAACAGAGCCAGCCCTCCAATGTGCAATATGCCTCAACCCCTTATCAGCAGCCCGCCGCCGCAACGCAGCGCCAGGTGCAACCACAATATCCGCAGCCTGTGGCCTTCGAAGACATTAGCGCGCCTTCATATGAACCGTCATATGAACTTGCTGGCGGTCCTGATATGTCCCCAACCCAAGACGCCGATTGGGATATGGATATGGTCGAGACCGGCGGTCAGAACGCCGGCAATTTCGGAGAGCGGATTTACCAACAGGCCGAGCTACAAACGCCGCAGTCTGTTCAAATTGCGCCCCAAACTCAGCCGCAATTTCAGGCCCCTGCCCAGCC
>CALLBH010000105.1 GCA_938001945.1 uncultured Robiginitomaculum sp. | reverse complement strand
GCACGCCGATAAATTTGTGGGTCTGAACGGAGAGATTCCATTTCGGATGTGCAAGACAATATTCAAACGCGGCCTGACTATGGGCCGCGTTTTTCGTTTCGCCTAAATAGCTATCGTCGCGCGGTTGGAGGTAGAACTTTGCAAAGTCCAAATGCTCAAAGTCCGTGGGTTGGTTTTCAATTTGCGGGAAGACTAGTTTCAATTCATCGCCCGAAGTTTGGACAAGCGCAGCATTCGCTTTGGGCGAAACGGTTAGCCAATCAATCCCATCAGGCGCGCGGACAGTTCCGTTTGATTCAACAGCAATTTTAAAACCTGCCTCATGGAGGGCATCAATTAGGTTTTTATCAAGCTGCAATAGCGGCTCACCGCCAGTGCATACGACCCAAGGCTGCCCGCCGCCGCCCTCTGGCCAGAACGACTTTATATGATCCGCGAGCGATTGAGACGTGGTAAATTTTCCGCCTCCGACGCCATCTGTACCGACAAATTGCGTGTCGCAGAATTTGCAAACGGCGCTTGCGCGGTCTTGCTCTCGCCCGGTCCACAGATTGCAGCCCGCAAAGCGCAGGAACACGGCAGGACGGCCTGTCTGAGCGCCCTCGCCTTGCACCGTCAGATAGGTTTCTTTGACGCTATAGACCCGCATATTCGCTCCAGCCCTTGGCCCGCAGCTCACACGCCGGACATGACCCGCAGCCATAGCCCCAATCGCGTAATTGACCGCGCTCACCTTTGTAGCATGTATGGGTTTTCACTCGGATGAGATCTATCAAGCCTGCGCCGCCAAGCCGCTCAGCGAGCTGCCACGCGCCGGCTTTGCTGATATGCATCAACGGCGTATCAAGTGTGAAAGGTTTGTCCATGCCCAGGCTAATCGCTTGCATCTGCGCGTCGAGCGTCTCTTTGCGGCAATCGGGATAGCCCGAGAAGTCCGCTTCGCACATTCCCGCAACCAACGCCGTAATTCCGCGCCGGTAACCCACTGCTGCCGCGAAATTTAAGAAGATGAGATTGCGCCCCGGAACGAATGTATCCGGCAATCCAGCCTGGTTCATTTTAATTTCTTGCTCGCGCGTTAGCGAGGTTTCGCTAATTGCGCCCAGCGCAGATAAGTCGACAATATGGTCGCGCCCTATCTTTTCAGCCCATTGGGGGAATTCCGATTTGAAGCTCTCAAGCACATCTTTTCGGCAAGTCATTTCAATATCGTGACGCTGCCCATAATCGAAACCGAGCGTTTCGACATTGTCAAATTTATCAAGCGCCCAAGCCAAGCAGGTTGCGCTATCTTGTCCGCCGGAGAATAGGATTAAGGCTTTGGTCTGTGTGCTCATGGCGGCCCCTATAATCTCGCTACGTCATAATCGCAACGGGACGCGGCAGTCTTGGCACGGCATTTGAAACGAATCGTAGCATTGTAACATCGCAGAACAGGGGCAAGATTGTGATGAAGTTTAAAACACTCAAGGCGCATCGCTGGAAAATTTTAGGTGGATGGGTAGCAATCGAGCTTATCTCTGTCGCGATAGCTATGCCTGCAATGGCGAATTTAACCGATCGCGTGGAGCTCAATGTCCCGCCAATTGTCATCGTCAAGGATCTATCCCGCGCGCCGGGCGTATCGACATTTCAGGTCGCGTCGAACACGCCCTTTGCCGTCATAAGCGAAGGCCGCCTCGGAGAGTTTTCGATTTCAATTGAAGCGACGGGCGTGAATTCTCAAAGCGTTGGAGCAGATCAAGCTTGCGCCGTATCAACATCGCGCCAACCGACGCGCATTTACACGTCACGCAATAAGACAGCAGCGCGGCGCGGAAGTCCTGACAGTCAGTCTATAATGATCACCGTCTCTCATGATGAAATGATCAAACCGACACTGTCTATTGTCCCCATGATTGACGCACCGGCCCTGCTGGCCCTTCCCTGCCAAATTGGGAAGAGCTAACAGAAAGGGCGACGCACAGCGCCGCCCTTAAAATTTTTATAAACGCTAAACTTAGCCTTTGATTGTCAGCTCGACACCCACAACACGGCCCTTTTTAAGCGGGCTAAATGTGGACAAAGCAGGATTCTCGCCAAAGGGCTGATTGATGCCGTTTCCGCGCGGTCCAGGGAATGGAAGCTGCGTATCGCCGCCAACCTGAACTTCGTCAAATAGGTTCGTGCCGTAAAGCGAGAGGCTAACGCCATCAACAGGTGTTTCCCACGCGATGTTAGCTGATAGATTATCGACGGGCTGCACCCAACCGAAATTGTTGTCGGTATAGGCAATCTTGTCACGATGTTGGAAGTTCAAACGCGTAACAAGCGCGCCGGCTCCGCCAATTTCTTTATCGTAGATGAAACCGAAGCCATATGTTGCCTCCGGCACACGTGGAAGATTAAGTGCGATATCATCATTACCCACAACACCATCGCCGGAGATGTCAAACCTGACATCAGTATAGTTTGCACTAATTATCCCAATATTAGCAGAAGCAACGAGATTATCTGTCAGAAGCACTTGGGTTTCAAGTTCTCCGCCATTAATTTCCGCATCAGCCGTGTTCAGTATGAATTGCGATACACCCGCTGTTGGAGATGAAATATTCACTTCACGCTGCATATCTGCAATAGAAGTCGAGAAGATGTTACCGTTCAATGTTATCTTGCGGTCATCACGACGATATTTGAAACCAAGCTCAAATGAGTCGACTTCTTCTTCGTCAAATGATTGCTGTCCGCCATTCGCCGCAACTTGCTGTAGCGACAAAGCAGGGTTTGTAATACGGAAGTTATAACCGCCAGAACGGAAGCCTTTGGTGTAATTCCCATAAATTTGGTTTCCAGCATCTGTGAAATATTGGAAGCCGACTTTAGGAGCAAAATTTGACCAATCATTTACATCTTCGAAGCCAGAGGGCTCAGGGATGAATGGGTTCGTGCCGACGCCGCCCGTTGGACATGTACCATCAACGACGGAACAGGCAGGGCGAGGACGTACATAAGTTACGGCCGCGTCTTTTTCTTCGTTAGAGAAACGCCCCCCGATGATGCCAATGAAATTTTCGCTAAAGGCGTAATCTAACTGACCAAACAACCCAAGAACTGTGTGATCCTGCTCTCCGCCGCCGTAGAATGTCAGCGGTGATAAGGGCGGAAGATCGCGAACTTCGGTATAAGCAACGTCATTATTGAAGTAGAAGAAGCCGGTTGTGATTTCGGCATTTCCGAATGTGCCCGCATAACGCAGCTCATTAGATATCTGCTCACTTTCAAGCTCAGTTGTAGAGTGGAAGAGGAAAAGGGGCGTTGAATCGATATCACTATCTGTTGCGCCTTCGCCTTTACGGTACCCAAAGATATTCGTGATTGTGCCGTCGCCAAATGCAACGTCGTAATCTGCCTTCAAGCTGAACTGCGTGTTTTTCGTCGCGTATGAGCCCTCATTATCGATAGCGAAGTCGAAGCTATCGCGCTCAAACAAACCCCGGTTCGTCGCAGAAGGGCCATCCCCATCACTATCGAGGTGCTCTAATTTAGCGAGAAAGGATAAATCTTCGGTTGGTAACCATTCTAAAGCAACACGCGCAATCGTTGTCTCGGCTTTCCCGTGATTTTTGCCTGTCGCTAGGTTTTTAAAGTAACCATCATCATTGTTAAAATATATACCGGCCTTACCGTTCAGTACGCCATCAACCAATGGACCGGATACGACAGCTTGGGCAAATGTATTATTGCCGCCGCGATCATCATCCGTTGGTCCCTCAACCGCGAGGCGCGCTTTATACTGAAAATCATCCGTCGGGTTACCCGTGTTAATCAGAACCGCACCGCCTGTTGTGTTGCGACCAAATAGAATACCCTGAGGGCCGCGCATGACTTCAACGCTGTCCAAATCGAACAAATCAAATACTACGCCGTTATTCGTTCCAACATAAACGCCATCAACCACAACGCCCACAGCCGGGTCGATAGACGGAATAGACGAATTTACACCGAGACCGCGAATAGCAAAGTTTGCCGTGCCGCGTGATGTTCCAATTTCGTCCAAAGAGACATTAGGCGCAGAGAAGGATAAGTCCTGCAGAGTGCGAACTTTACGGGCCTCGAGGCTCGCTGCATTGAATGCAGTCACCGCGATAGGTACGTCTTGCACATTTTCAGCATCTGTTTTCTTCGTGCCAATGACAAAAATTTCGTCAGTTACAGCATCAACTGCGCTTTGGCGTTGAGAGTCTTGAGCTGACGCGGTTGCGCCAAACATCGTTGCCGCGAGCACGATTGCTGAGGCACCGAATTTAAACGAGGTCGTTATTTTCATAATTTATCTCTTCATGTGTTGTGGGGGTGGTCTTTTAGTTATGAAGCCAGCTTGTTACGACTTTTGGTTAATGACAAGCTAACTGTTACGCATATGCACATAATTGCATAGTGATGTGGCACATTTGCCACATACATTACCACGGCGTTCATGTTAGGCAGCGCGAAAATCGACCCGGAGAATAACGTGTCTTCCACACCGCAAAATCAAGGCTCTTCCCTTAGCCCCAGCACAGCCACTCGGCAGTCTTCGACGTTCTCGCAGCAGTTGGAGCAAGATACACAGGCCCGTGACCGCGCGAAGTCAATCAAGCCGCTACGTCGCATTTTGCCATTTGTGACGCGTTACCCCGGAACAATCACATTATTTCTTATTTTCTTATTATTGGCCGCAATGCTTGGTCTCTCAATTGGGTGGGCGATGAAAGTCATTGTTGATTGCGGCTTTGGAAGCAGCACCAACATACCCGCCGAATGCCAACGCTACGCCCTTGGCGATACATCTAATATCGGGTCTTATTTCAAGCTCGGCATAGCCGTCGCATTTCTCACCGCCATATTTTCCGCATTACGGTTTTATTACATTTCCATCTTGGGGCAGCGCGTCATTGCCGACTTACGCAAAGCTGTGTTTGATCATCTCACCTCACTCTCATCGAGTTTCTTCGAGAAGGTCCATACGGGCGAAGTTCAATCCCGATTGACCACCGACACAATGCTGATCGAAACCGTTATCGGAAGCTCCTTAAGTTTTGCGCTGCGCACAATCGTGTCTTCAATTGGCGCATTAGTTTTGATGTTTTTCATTAGCTGGAAACTGACGGCTTTGGTCATCTGTATTGGACCGGTTCTTATTGTCGTCGGAATTGTGTTCGGACGGCGCGTTCAACGTCTTTCACGCTCAGGGCAAGATAATTTGGCAACAGCCTCAGTGCGCGCCGGCGAAAGCCTAGGCGCAATCCAGACGGTTCAAGCCTTTACGCGTGAAGCGAAAGAGCGTGCCGATTTCGGCAGAGCCACCGAAGCAACATATGACTCGAATAAGCAACGCTTGGCCGTGCGCAGCGTTATGACCTTTATTCTTTTTGGCTTTGGCATGGCAGGTATGGTTGGCGTGTTTTGGTATGGCGCGCAGCTTGTGCAAGGCGGCGCATTAACCGGCGGAGATATTGTTGGGTTCTCGTATTATGCCTTCACCGCAGTATCCGGCGTTGGCTTCCTGACGAATACCTATGCAGATTTCCTGCGCGCTGCCGGGGCAACAGAGCGCATTATGGAGCTGCTCTCTGAAGAGCCGGAGATCACCGCCCCTGAAAACCCAGTAGAGATCAGCACAGTCAGCGGCCAAATCAAGTTTGAAGACGTCACATTTTCTTATCCCACCCGCCCAGATCAACACGCTCTGCACAATGTAAATTTCGACATCACGCCCGGCGAAACGATTGCCTTGGTCGGGCCATCCGGAGCGGGAAAAACGACTATATTTCAAATGCTCTTGCGGTTCTATGATGCCACATCTGGGCAAATCAAAATTGACGGACATAATGTCAAAGCGCTGCGACCTGAAGACCTGCGCGCCCAGTTTGCAATCGTGCAACAAAACACGCCACTCTTCTCCGGAACAGCACTGGATAACATTCGATATGGCCGCGACGGCGCAAGTGACGACGAGGTTATCGCAGCCGCCAAATCTGCATTTGCCCATGACTTCATCATGGCTTTACCGGATGGCTATGAAACAGATTTAGGCGAAGCCGCCGCGTCCCTGTCCGGCGGACAGCGTCAACGTCTTGCCATTGCGCGCGCTATTCTGCGCGATGCACCGATCTTGCTGTTAGATGAGGCGACAAGCGCGCTGGATAGCGAAAGCGAGACAGCCGTTCAGAAGGCGTTTGAAACAATCTCTGAGCACAAAACAACACTTGTCATCGCCCACAGATTATCCACTGTTCGCAAAGCCGACCGCATTATCGTTTTAGAGGACGGGAAGATTGTGGAGACAGGAACCCACAGCCAGCTTAGTAAAGCAGGTGGCCTTTATGCGCGCCTTGCAGCTATGCAATTCGGATCTTAAACGCCTAGATTTCGGTACAACCCTGCGTCAATGAACAAACACCCTTATGCCTTTGCGAGAGCCTGCGAGATACGGCGCCGCACGCCAAAGATAAAAGTGTATTTTTATCGGCATCATATCAATTCAGGCTTGCCCACAAGCTCGCAATCCAATAGACCCGCCAGCGGAGACGTGGCCGAGTGGTCGAAGGCGCTCCCCTGCTAAGGGAGTATACCTCAAAAGGGTATCGAGGGTTCGAATCCCTTCGTCTCCGCCATTATTCAAAATATAGTCCTGCTAAGCCTCTGATTTACTTATACAAATCATGCTTAACTTGTCGGCAGTAAATCCCTGCCCTAATATATGCCCTAATTCTGTGATTTGCTTGGCGCTGTTTTAAGGCTCTATAGCGCTGTCGAAAACTCGCGCGGTCTATAGCGCCAGCGTCTT
>CALLBH010000104.1 GCA_938001945.1 uncultured Robiginitomaculum sp. | reverse complement strand
CATCCAGTCATCATAGCCGCCCGGCGTAATCATCAACGCTTGATGCTCGAGCGCCAGCGTATGCGTGACCGAGCGGTTGAGCATTTCGCGGTCATGGGACACCATAATAACCGTATGCGGATATTTTTGAATATAGCCCTCGAGCCATGCCGCGCCTTCGAGGTCGAGATAGTTGGTCGGTTCATCGAGGAGCAGTACATCGGGCTCACTGACCAAAACGCCTGCGATCGCGGCGCGCATCCGCCAGCCGCCCGAAAATTCTTTGGTGGCGCGGTGAAAATCATCCGGCGAAAAGCCTAGACCCGACAGCACTTTGGCCGCACGCGTATCTGCGTTCCACGCATCCATATCTGTTAGCTGCTCATAAATCTCGCCAAGACGGTCCGGATCAGTCTGCGTTTCCATCTCTTTCATCAAGCTATGGCGCAGCGGATCAGCAGCCAGAACGACGTCCATTATGGTGTCGTCCGTCGCGTCGACTTCTTGGGCGACCCAACCGAGGCGCGCATTTTTATTGAGGCGAATAGAGGCATCATTTGTAGGATGCTCAACTTCTTCGCGGATCAGGCGCAGCAATGTTGATTTCCCCGTGCCATTTCGTCCGATTAATCCAACCTTCCATCCCGCCGCAATGAACGCCCCCGCCTTTTTAAAAAGCGGGCGGCCCTGCACGGCATAATCAAGATCGGTAATCGTCAGCATGGGCGCGCTTTAAGCCCTACCCCGCGCAAGGCAAGTCCAAAGCACATAATTTCGTGTCAATATCGTCATAAAACTATCACCCGACTGCGCTAGAGCTTTGCGCGATAATCCGATAGAGACGCTGCATGAAGATTTTAATCGTCACTGATGCATGGGAGCCGCAAGTGAACGGCGTCGTGCGCACGCTGTCCAAAACGGCAGATATGTGCCGCAAGGCGGGACATACGGTTGAGGTTATCGCGCCGTCAGATGGGTATTTTACGATGCCGCTGCCGACCTATCCGGATATTCGCCTCGCGCCATTTGCAAAGCGCGATGTCGAGCGCCGCATCATTCGCTACGCGCCCGAAGCGATCCATATCGCTACCGAAGGCCCGCTAGGTCAGGCCGCGCGCAGTTTGTGCATTAAGTGGCAACTCCCATTCACGACCAGCTATCACACGAAATTTCCGGAATATATCAAAGCGCGCTTCCCCTTTATCCCCATTAGCTGGCCCTATAATTTCGTACGTAATTTCCATAATAGTAGCGGGCGCGTCATGGTCACGACGCCGTCCATGGTGGAATTTTTAGACAAGCAAGGATTTAAGAACCTCGCCCCGTGGGCGCGCGGCGTGGATTTGGACCTGTTTAATCCTGACAAACGCTTTGCACCCGAAGATATTTACAAAGACTTGCCTCGCCCCGTCTGGGTTAATGTTGGGCGTGTTGCCGTTGAAAAGAATATTGAGACGTTTTTGGAACTGGATTTACCCGGCAGTAAAGTCGTTGTGGGGGACGGGCCGCAGCTCGCGGAACTTAAAAAGAAATATCCCAAGGCGCATTTCATGGGCGCAAAATTTGGCGATGACCTCGCCCGCTATTTTGCCGATGCCGATGTGTTCGTTTTCCCGTCGCTCACGGATACATTTGGATTGGTGAACATCGAAGCTATGGCGACCGGAACGCCCGTCGCAGCTTATCCTGTCTCTGGCCCCGTCGACATTATCCCCGGATCAAATGCGGGTATTTGTGATGAGGATTTACACAAGGCCTGTATGGCTGCACTCAAGCTCTCGCGCGATGACGCCATACAGCACGCGCAGAAATATAGCTGGGAAGCAGTGAGCGATATTTTCATCTCGCATTTAACGCCGCAATATAATCCCGTGGCGCGCAGGCGATTTCGACGTATTCGCCGCTTCGGCGCGATTGCATCCAGCCCCTATCACGCCGTTAAAATGGGGTATCGCCGCTCTCGGCGCTTCCTTGCTGGCAAATCAATTCCGAGGTTTCATAAGCCCTTTCGAAAGCCAAAAAAATAGCGCCAATCATATGGCCACTACGCTTGCGCGAATTTTAAAAGCGCCATAAAGGGCGCTATGTTTGAACTAGAGCTATTCCTATCGGCCTTTGCCATTTTGTTTGTGATTATCGATCCGCCCGGATGCGCGCCGATTTTTGCGACATTGACCAAAGGCACAAGCCGCGCCCATCAAAAAGAGATGGCGGTCAAGTCCGTTCTGGTTGCCAGCGTTATTTTAATTGGCTTTGTCTTTGGCGGTGAATTTGTGTTTAGCAAGCTGGGCATCAGCCTCGACGCGCTGCGTATTGCAGGCGGTATCATGCTGTTCATCATCGGCCTGAATATGGTGTTCGAAAAACGCACAGAGTCGCGCGAGGAACGCGCCGAGGACATACTCGAAGAAACCGAGGACCCCGAAGACATCTCCGTTTTCCCCATGGGCATTCCCATGATTGCCGGCCCCGGAACCATGGCCTCGCTGCTGCTGATGACAAGCGAGCAAGATAGCATATACGGCATTCTGACCATTCTTAGCGCATTGATTGTCGTTCTGATCATTACCTTTGCGACCTTTTGGATCGCAGGGCTATTGATGAAGTTAATGGGCAAGAGCTTTACCAATGTTCTGACCCGCGTGCTGGGCGTCTTGCTCGCAACCCTCGCGGCGCAGTTTATCATTGATGGCGTCTATAATTCACTGATTGCAGGCTTCTTTCCGGTCGCAACATAGACTTGCGCCGCGCCGCCAACGTGCCTACATCACTTTAACGACAACATAGCGAGACGATCATGATTAGCGCCGTATTAGTGACACTCTATCACGCCTTAAATATATATTTGTTTGTGATGATCGCGATGATTATTTTGAGCTGGCTTAAAGTGTTTGGCATTGCAAATACGCGCAATCCAATCGTCGCGCAGATCGATCAGATACTTCACGCGCTAACCGAGCCCGTCTTGCGGCCCATTCGTAATATTTTACCGCGCACGGGCATGCTCGACCTGT
>CALLBH010000103.1 GCA_938001945.1 uncultured Robiginitomaculum sp. | reverse complement strand
TCGGCTTTTTTCCAGCCGCGTTTCTTCCAGCCGTGAATCCATTTTGTTATGCCGTCGCGCAAATAAACGCTGTCGGTGAAAATTGTGATGGGGCCGTCATAGCCGGGTTTGATGGCTTCAATCGCTTTGATTGCGGCCATCATTTCCATGCGGTTATTTGTTGTCTCTGTCTCGCCGCCATAGAGCTCTTTTTGGTGCTTGCCCGCAATCATCAGCGCCCCCCAGCCGCCGGGGCCGGGATTGCCGCTGCAGGCGCCGTCAGTGTAAATCACAATGCCTTTGGCTTTGGGTTTAACGGCAACTCTTGGCATTAAGCGGGCTCGCGCAGGGCGCGGGGCAGGCGGAAAATGACTTCTTCTTTGGTGACTTCGACTTCTTCGATGGTCACGTTAAAGCGCATTTTGGCCGCCGCGATAACGCCGTCGACCAGATATTCCGGCGCGCTCGCCCCCGCGGTGAGGCCAAGTTTTGTCACGCCCTTAAAATCATCCCAATCAATATTTTCGGCGCTGGCGACAAGGCGGGCTTTATCGGCCCCCGCAATATCGCCGACTTCGACGAGGCGTTTGGAGTTGGATGAATTGGACGCGCCGATCACGAGCAATAGATCGCAGCGCTCGGCAATAGCTTTGACGGCCGCCTGGCGATTCGTGGTCGCGTAGCAAATATCTTCTTTATAGGGCAGGGCGATGGATGGGAAACGCTCTTGCAGCACTTTGATAATGCCGGCTGTGTCATCGACGGAGAGTGTCGTTTGGGTGACCAGAGCGAGGTTCTCGGCGTCGCGCGGGATGAAGTTACGGGCGTCGTCTTCGGTCTCAATCAAGATGATCTGACCATCAGGAAGCTGTCCCATTGTCCCGATAACTTCGGGGTGGCCTTCGTGACCAATCAGCAGGATATCGCGGCCATCGCGCGCGTGGCGCTCGGCCTCGACATGGACTTTGGACACAAGGGGACATGTCGCATCGAGGAATACCATATTGCGGCGCTTGGCCTCTAATGGCACGGATTTCGGCACGCCGTGGGCGCTAAAGACGACAGGGCGGTCTTCGGGGCATTCATCCAGTTCATCGACAAATATCGCGCCCATTTTCTCTAACCGTTCAACGACGTGGCGGTTATGCACGATTTCGTGGCGCACATAGACAGGCGCACCATGAATTTCGAGGCTGCGCTCGACAATCTGAATGGCGCGGTCAACACCGGCGCAAAAGCCGCGCGGGGCCGCGAGATATAGCGTCAAATCAGGCTTGGCGGCGGATGTCGTGGATGGCATTAAATTCTCCTCATGGCGTGGATACAGTCATTGCAGGCCGCGCGCCTCTCCTGTAACACGCCTCATAAGAAATTCCACTGTCAGGATGTCACTATGACTCGTTTTATATTTTCACGCTTTACGTCTGCACTGGCGATTTGCGCCGTTACAGTTGCTGGTTTGTCAGGGTGTCAAACACTGAGAGACCGCGCCGTAAAGATCGAACAAGCTAGCGAGTCCAACCCCGGGCCATGTCCGCGGGCGTTTTCGCTTTATGACGCCGCGCGCATCGTTGAATTTGCGGGCGAAGAGCGGTTCTCCAATGTGGCTTATTCCGGCGAGATGGGCAAAGTGACCAGCCTATGCCGCTATGTCGGCACAGAACCGATCAAAGCGGGATTAGTCTTTGACGCGAATTTCGGCATTGGCCCGGCGGCGCAAAGCCGCACGCATACATATCGTTACTTTGTCGCCGTGACGCGTAAAAATATCGATGTGATCAACAAGCAATATTACCCCATCACGGTGACATTTCCGGAAGGCGCAGACCGCGTCACTGTCACGGAAAAAGTCGCAGAGATTACAATCCCGCGCGCCAATGAAACGACATCGGGTGAGAACTTTGAGATCATTATTGGCTTTGACCTTACGCCAAACCAAGCTGCATTTAACGCCGATGGAAAACGCTTCCGTCCCAATGCCGGCCAATAGCAGGCTGGGATTATGACGCAGTCATTGCAGCAGCAGCTGAGCGCCGTCTTTGGGGAGGCTTTTAAAGCTGCCGGATTTGACCCGAATCTCGGTGCAGTCTTTGAGAGCAGCCGCGGTGATGCGCCCTTTCAGTGTAACGGCGCCATGGCGGCGGCGGGCGCGCTCAAGAAACACGGCACCAAAGCTAATCCGCGCGACATTGCGCAGGGGATTGTTGATGCTGTTTCAGGACAGGACCCGATTGGGTCTCTCGAAATTGCCGGTCCGGGCTTTATCAATATCACGCCAACTGCTGATGCCGTCACGGCGCGCGCTCGCGCTTTGGCCGCTGATCCGCGCACGGGGGCTCGCGCGCCGGACAGTCAGAAAATCGTTATTGATTATGGCGGGGCCAATGTCGCCAAACCGATGCATGTCGGCCATCTGCGCAGCGCCGTCATTGGCGAGGCGCTTAAGCGTCTTTTGAGGTATCGCGGCAATACTGTCATTGGCGATGTCCATCTGGGCGATTGGGGCCTGCAAATGGGGCATCTGATTACAGAGCTCTATGACGAAAAGCCTACACTGTCATATTTTGACGCGGATGTTACGGATGGCTATCCATCCGAAAGCCCTGTCACGATGGATGATCTCGCGCGCCTATATCCAGCGGCGAGCAATAAAGCGAAATCTGACCCGGAGCGCCTTGAGCGCTCGCGCGCGGCCACAGCAGAGTTGCAAGCGGGTCGTCCCGGTTACCGCGCCCTGCTTGATCACTTTATTACTGTATCCATTGCGTCGCTAAAAAAAGGCTATGGCGCGCTGGGTGTGGATTTTGATTTATGGAAAGGCGAGGCCGCTGTTGATCCGCTCATCCCGGACATGGTCGAGGGCTTTAAAGCGCAAGGCATTACCGAAGAAGATGACGGCGCGCTGATTATCCGCGTTGAAACGGATGAGGATAAGAAACCTGTGCCGCCTGTGTTTTTGATCTCGCGCAGCGGGGCCGCCCAATATCATACCACGGATTTGGCGACGCTTTTAGATCGCAAAAATGAAATTGATCCTGACCTGATTTTATATGTGGTCGATCA
>CALLBH010000102.1 GCA_938001945.1 uncultured Robiginitomaculum sp. | reverse complement strand
TCCAATAACAGGCCCGCTCGCGCTCATCGGGCGCAACGCGGTCCAATCCGCTTTGGGCGCATTTGAAAGGGGCAGATCTGGACAGCGCTTTGAAAGATAGTCTTCGAGTTTATCATATATCGCGGCGTCATTTTTATCTTCGGCGTCTGCGCCGCCGCTGACCCGTAAATGCGTTCCCACAGGCGCAATAGCGATATGGGCAGCATCGTCCATGATGGGCATATTAGGGAAACCGTTTATATCATCAGGTAATTCAAATGTGCGCGAATAACCCCGCACGGCAGACTGCCCAGCAATAGTGGCCAATTTATTTGAGCGCCCGCCTGCTGCAATAATTATTGTTTCAGCCGAGACTGTTTCACCGCCCTCCAAAGCAATCTCTTGCCCGTCAATTGACGCCGCGCCGTCGCCCGTGAGTAAGTCAACTTTACTTACCTTCAAACGCGACACTAAATGCTGGCAATAAATCCGCGCAGGACCGCTATGGTCATCAGGAAAGATCACACCGCCATAAATGTTATTAGGCGTAATATTTAGACGGGATTTAATTTGCCTCGGTGATAAAAACTCCGCCATTAAACCGACACTAAATAATGGCTCTAGTCTAATTAAATCCGCCTCCATTTCCGCGCGCGAAATATAGACTTTCGCACATGACGTTTTGCGATGGCGCGGCGCTATGCCAAATTCATCAAAACGACGCCTCAATATCTCCGACGACTTTGACGCAAGTTCGTAAATCTCTGTGGCGAGCGCGGGCGTTGACGCGGCTTCATCCCACGGCGTGGCTTGGGACGGGTGGATCATCGAGCCATTGGCCCAGCTCGCACCAAAGCCACATTCCGGCCCTGCTTCGATTACGCAAATCCGCGCGCGGGGGCGGCGCGCGCGCAAGGCATAGGCCGTGGATAGACCTATGACGCCACCGCCAATAATCGCAAAATCATATGCCGCTTTTTCCATGGCCGCCTGATACTGGCTCGTATTCAAAAATAATAGCGTTTTGTATTGGCGCATGCAGCGTGCAGCGCTTAGACTAGGGCAAAATATATAATGAGGGACTGAGGGACTATGCGTAAATTTATCACACTCATTTTGGCCACGACGGCTTTGGGCCTGACTGCATGCGGCGACGAGCCCCTGCCCCCAACAAACGCAGTTGAGACGCCCCAAGGCAAAGTCATTGGCGAATGGAACGAAGATACAGGCGTTGCCAATTTCATGGGCCTGCCCTTTGCCGCGCCGCCCGTCGGCGATCTGCGCTGGAGACCGCCCGCTAGCGCGCCCACATTTAGCGAGACTTATAGCGCCACAGCATTTGGCAATCGCTGCATGCAGCCCATTGGCGGCGAAAACAGTTTTATTAACCGCATCATCGAAGGCCAAGGCCTTAACGGCGTCAAAGAGACTTTGGTCAAAGGCGTCGTCGCCTCTATGCCTGCGGGGGAATTTTCCGAAGACTGTCTCTATCTAAATGTGCGCACACCCAATCTTGGGCAAGACGGCATGATGGACGGTGAGAAACTTCCCGTCATGGTCTGGATTCACGGCGGCGGACATAGTTTCGGCTCCGGGGATCAAGGCTTTTACCAGGGTGACGCGCTTCCGCAAAAAGGGGTTGTGCTGGTCACCATAAATTACCGTCTCGGCGCATTTGGCTATATGGCGCATCCCGCCCTGACGGCTGACGATCCGCGCGGCGTATCGGGTAATTACGGCCTGCTTGATCAAATCGCCGCGCTAAATTGGGTGAAATCCAATATTGAAAGCTATGGCGGGGATGCAGGCAATGTTACCATTTTCGGCGAGAGCGCAGGCGGCTGGTCGGTGACCGAATTGATGAGCGCGCCCATGGCTAAGGGATTATTTCACCGCGCCATCGGGCAAAGCGGCGCGTCGACATATCACCTTGGCAGCTTAGATGATAATGGCACGATGTGGCCCAGCGGTCACGCAGGCGGACTAGAATTAGCCAAGAGCATGGGACTGCCTGAAACAGCTAGCGCAACTGATTTACGCGCTTTATCGGCAACCGACATAATGGAAACCGTTGGCGCAAATATTGAAATTGGCGAAGCCTTTCACACAGTGCGCGACGGCGTCGTATTGCCTAAAAATATCGGCGTGGCGTTTCGTGATGGCGACTTTATAGCTGTACCGACATTGTTCGGATATAATGGCGATGAAGGCACATTATTCTTTGGCGACGACCCCGAACCCACAGTTTGGCTCGAGGGTTTTCCGCGCGAAGGCAAGGCTGCGCAAATGACGGCGTTAGAACCTATTTTTGGCAGCAACGCCGCGCAGACGCTTTTATCTGAATATAAAATCTCAGATGCTGAGACATTTATGGAGCAAGGCACACAAATGCTCGGCGATGAAATCTTTGGCGTGAATGTGCGTTTTGTGACGCGTCAATCCGCCAAGGCGGGACAGCCCAGTTATATCTATGCCTTCACGCGCATCCCGCCAAGCGAAAAGCAAACGATTGGGGCCTATCACGGCGCTGAAATACCCTTTGTCTTTGGCACGGGAGAAGAAGCTTTAGGGATTAGCGAAGAAGACATGCAAATCTCAGAACTAATGCAAAATTACTGGGTCAACTTTGCACGCACAGGGAATCCGAACGGCGAAGGTCTGCCAAATTGGCCACAGCACAACAGCGAAAACTGGATGGTTTTTGGCGGCAATAATGAACGCCCTTTGACCGCGGTGGAAACAGGATTTCGCAAGGCCAAACTTGACGCGCTGGAAAACGGGCTAATGTATCATCTAGATTTGGTTGACACCGACGCGCCATAAGGTCAGCAAAGTTAAAACGTCTATTTTAAAGGAAACACTATGCGTTATGTTTTAATCGCCATCTTCACCGTCATGCTCGGCCTTAGCGCTTGCGACTCAGGCGTGAGCCAAAACGGCGGCGCTGCATCTCAAAATGCCGTCGAGCAATCCCTGCTGGGCACATGGACGTCAAATGAACCTATCATTATTGCGGAAGATGCAGATAGCGTCGTCACAATGACAGAGTCCTCAATTATATTTCGCTCTGACGGCACGATGACACGAAATATGAGAGTATCGGTCACAAATGCCTTTATGGCAGACAACCCGATGAGAATGGACATGAAAAGTGATGCAACCTGGACGGCATCGCGCAAAACTCTCAAGGACACGATGACGTCCGTCACCGTAATCCCGCTCAATTACAAAGAAGAGCTCGCGAGCGAGATAAAGCCCATGGAAGATGATCTCTTAAGTGACCCGCATAATGTAACACAAATCAAATCCATCACGGAAACCGAGATCGTTTTATATGAACCCGCCGATAATATTACATGGCGTCTTCAAAAATCGACTGCGACTAGTCCGTAAACTCCGCGAGACTCTGACGGCGACGATTAACAGTCAGGCGCGTTACATCCGGGCGGCTATAATGGCCGGCCGG
>CALLBH010000101.1 GCA_938001945.1 uncultured Robiginitomaculum sp. | reverse complement strand
GGAAATTGCGGAGTTTCTTGGATCAGTAGGTAAGTATGTCGACAGATTATCAACGTCACAAAGCTTTTCTAGTCATCAAAGCGGTTGCTAAAAGAGCAATTGAGGGGGCGCCATTTTTTTCTTACAGTGAACTCGCTAAAGAAATTGGAGTTATTCCACCTACTGGCCGTGGATTAGGTCCAATACTTGATGAGGCTGCGAGAATTTGTGTTAGAGAGAAAATACCTGATGTCAGTTCTGTTGTTGTTTCTAAAGACACTCTAGGGACAGATTCCCCAATGCCTTCTAAGGACTCGTTTAATTCAGATGGTGTTTGGCCAATCACAGGTGTTCATATGTCAGACGTACCTGCCGTCCAAAAAAAAGTTATGACTTTTGACTGGAAATCTAAAAAGACTCTAAAATTAGATTGAAATTGACAACATGTACGCAATCACGTACATACCTCGTATGACCCCTATATCTTCAACAGACCTCCGCAAAAACCTCTCCACAATGATGGACAAGGTGAATGATGACCATGCGCCGCTTTTGGTGACGCGGGCGAGCGGGAAGCCGGCTGTGCTGATCTCGCTCGAAGATTACGCGGCGATGGACGAGACGACTTACTTGCTCTCAAGTCCCGCCAATCGCGAGGCTTTGGAGCGCTCTATTCAAAATATCAGAGACGGCAAAGTTGTAACGAAAACAATGGATGAGTTAGAGGCCATGGAACGTGAATGAGCCTATCTTTTTCAACTGAAGCTTGGGAGCAATATCTCCACTGGCAGGTAAATGACAAATCCGTCCTGAAAAAGATTAACCGCCTTTTAAAAGAGATTCAACGACACCCATTTGAGGGCACCGGTAAACCTGAACCGTTAAAGGGCAATCTTAGCGGACTATGGTCCCGCCGAATTACACAGGAACACCGCCTTGTTTATGAGGTGAGAACGGGTTCTATCATAATTCATCAATGCCGTTTTCATTATTAATCTCGCCGCTCGCCATGCAAACCACATTCACCATCCCAACCAATGGCCCCGGGCTTTTTGAATTTACCCGCGATGTTCGGCGTTTTGTAACGGATAGCGGAGCGGAGCAAGGGCTGCTGACTCTCTTTATCCGCCATACCTCTGCAAGCTTGCTCATTCAAGAAAATGCGGACCCGGATGTGCAGCGTGACCTTTGTAAATTTTACCGCCGCCTTGTTCCGCCCTCCGATGACCCGTCTATGGATTGGGTCGTGCATACCGCCGAGGGGCCGGATGATATGCCGGCCCATATTAAGGCATCGATGATGCCCGTGTCACTGTCCATTCCAATTCTCGGCGGCGCGCTCGCATTGGGGACGTGGCAGGGCATATATGTGTTTGAGCATCGCGACGCCCCGCATACGCGCACAGTGATAGGCCATATATCGGCATAAGCCGCATGGCGGTTTTCTATTGCCTCGCCTTTATCTCGGCCTAAAGTGAGGACAGGAGAGATTATGGCGTTTTTAGTTTTGCTTGCAGTGGTGATGCTGGTCTTGCCGATTGTCCTGTCTATTATTGCGATCAGTAAAGTTGGAAGCCAAAGTGCAGAGATTGCGCGGTTAAAGCGCAGAGTGTCTATGCTCGAGCCGCGCGCGGAGAAAACGCAATTAGAAAAACTCCAAGAGCCTATCGAAGTTGCGCCGCCGCCGCGCAGAGCGCCGCCAAAACAGGCCCCGCCAAAATCTACGGCGCAGCCTAAGCCCGCCCCCAAAGTCCCCGTCGCCGCGCTTAAATCTGCTAAGTCGCCGCGTCAAACACAGGCGCAAACGCCAAAACCAAAAGCGCAAGCGCCGCGCCGTCCCCAAAAATCTTTCGAGGAGCGTATCGGCACGCAGTGGTCGGTCTGGGTGGGCGGCTTTGCGCTATTGGTCGGCGCAGTTTTCTTACTGCGTTACACCATTGAGGCCGGCGTCTTTACCCCTGCCATGCGCATGGTTATGGCGGCGCTATTAGGACTGGCTTTGCTTGGCGCGGGGGAGTGGCTGCATCGCGGGGAGCTGGGGAAACTCGCCTCGGGCAAAGCCGCTGCGCTGGTGGATGGCATATCGGGGCGAGCCTATATCCCGACGCTGCTGACGGCGATTGGGGTCTTTACGCTGTTTGGGACAGCCTATACCGCCTATGCGCTATACGGGTTTTTGGGGCCATTACTCACTTTTATGCTCATGGGAGCGATAGCCCTGGGCAGCCTCGCGCTATCCTTTCGTCATGGCGGAGTCTTGGCAGCCATAGGATTGGTCGGCGCGATGTGCGTGCCGCTGCTGGTGCAAACGGACGTGCCTAACATTTACGCGCTTTATGGATATGTGCTGACTGTTGCCGCTGTGGCGCTTTATGTGGCCCGCCATCGCGATTGGGGCTGGCTGAATATTGCCGCGCTGGGCGGGTTATTATTCTGGTCCATGATGAGCCTAGAGGCCACGCAGGCCGCGCCAGAAAAATTTATCTGGTTCGCCTTTATCGCCTTAAGCTTCATCGTGAGCGCGCTGATCGCGGAGCGGTCAAAAAACACGCCGCTCACGGGCGACATTAAATCCATCACCCATCGCCCTGCCGTGGCTGCTATATGGGCTCTAATTGCGTCTATGCTCGTGATGGCTGCGGCCTTTGAAGGGCGCGAATATATTGCGACAATCATATTGGGTTTGGGCTTTGCGGCGCTCGTCATGCTGTGCGCATGGCTATTTCGCCGCCAGCCTCTCTACAGCGCAATTGGGGCTGCGCTCGGGGCTTTGATTGTCGTGATGACGCCGCAATCTGTGTTGTCGACAATGCAAATATTATTGCTGGGAGGGGCATATATGGCTGCTCTGCATATATTTGCGGTCCTACGCATTTTTAACGGGTCTGATGGTGATACCTCGCCGGCGCCGACCTTTTGGAGTTTGGCGACAATTGCCGGCACGCTACTCTTTCTGTTTGCTGTCTTGGGGCGCGCGCCGAATGCAGATACAGGCCTAATGGCTATCGCGTTCGGTCTTTGCGCGGCTATTTTTGCTAGCGTCGCAATCTTGTTGCGCGGGGAGGGCTACACAAGTCAAAACGCCGCGCGCATCTATGTTGTCGGCGCGGCGCTGGCCTATTTGGCGGCGGTCTTGATTGGCCTTGACGGGATTGTGCAGAGCCTTGGTTTGATGATGGGTATTGTCATTGCCGCCGCTGCGGCGTGGCACTTCAAAGCGTTCATGCCGCGCATTATTGCGCCAATATTTGCCCTGATTAGCGCCGCCCATACATTGACAGGGCCTATTCGCCTCGGACAGGTCAGCGAGGCCATTATGCTGAATAGTTTGTGGCTCTATTTTGCTTTGCCCTGCGCATTATGCGCGGGCGCGGCATGGGCGCTTACGCAACATAAAACAGATGTTTGGTCCGAAATATTAAAAGCGCTGACGCTAACATTTGCAGTACTCTTTGTGGTCTTCCAAATTCACCACTTTATGAATGATGGCAACATCCTGGCCTATCGTCTAAGCTTTGATGAACTCGCCTTGCAGGTCTTGACGGGACTTAGCTTTACAATTGGCGCGACGTTGATGGCGCCGCATAAATGGAATGCCAAAGGGGATCTGCATACGCGCATTTTGCCGACGCTGGCGATGGGCGTGTCGCTGATCACATTAATCACCTTTGTCTTGGCACAATGCTTGGCGAAATCCCCTCTCTTGAATGCCGGTGAAACCGTCAGCGGCAACTTTCTGCTAAATTCGCTGACACTTGGATATCTCTTGCCTGGATTGGCGCTCGCTTATTTGGCGCGCGCGCTAAAAACGCGCAGGCCCGACGTCTATATTCGGATATTAGGCGCGCTGTCATTATTTGCGATCATCCTATTTGTAACAGGGCTTATTCGGCTTGCCTTTACGGGAATGGAAATCTCAATCTTTGCAGATTTCCCGGACGGATTAGAGCTTTACGCCATTAGCGCCGCGTGGCTGTTGCTGGGTATTGGCCTGCTGGTTTTAGGGCTGCAGCGCGATAATCTACATCTGCGCGTCGCCTCCGCTATTTTGATTGTTTTGACCATCTTAAAGGCGTTCCTCGTGGATATGGCGGGCTTGGAAGGCGTGCTGCGGGCCTTGTCATTTGTTGTGCTGGGCGTCATCCTCATCGTGATTGGCCGCGTCTATCAAAAAATACTCTTTTCGAAATCAAATACTGAAAGTGAAACGTAAGAATGCTCAAAAAGATACTGATTGCGCTAGCCGTTATAATCGCCATCGCCATGGCGGGTATTTATATTTTTGCGGAAGATTTTGATTTTACACTTAGCGAAATACAGGCGCAAAATTCAATTAATACAAAGCTTGCTGATGGGGATATAAAACACCTCGGCGTGACGCTTGCCCCTAACGCGGCACAAATTGATTTTAAGGCCAATAATACGGCGCAAATTAATGTTGATTTTGATGTTAGCGGCTTTGGACATGGCGCGAAGATGAGCGGGCGTCTGACGTCGGGTTTACGCTATGATGCGCCGCGTCTATATTTGGGGCAATTAGACGCTTCTGAAGCAAAATTTGAGATGGATCCAAATTCTGAGCAAAAGGCAGGCGATGTGCGAAATGTTGCAACGGACTTTCTAAAGCGTCAGCGCAATGAGATGTTATCAGACGAGGCCAAAGAGTCTTTTGATCGACTGATTGGAACCAATGATGAAAAGATAAAGGCAGCCTCGGCCAAAACTGTGCAATGGTTTCTGTCTAGCGTGCCCATCTATAATTTAAATGATGCGGGTTATAAAGGTTCACTTGCCAGCTTGGCTCTAAAATATGTCCGCTTCACCGAAGACAGCGCCATTATCACGCTGAGTCCGCGTCAAGCTGTCATGAAAATTCTTATGTTCTTAGGGGCCTTACTTTTGGGTGTTCTAGGCTTGCTGAGTTATATTGGAATCGTATCAATGCCCGATCGCGCGATGAACGCCTTGATTGATAAAGCGACGCAAATAGACGATAAAAACGAATCTTAGACAGCGTTGAAATACTTCGACGGCTGCTAAGTACACAATATTTTGGGGAAGATAATATGACATTCAAGACCGGCTTAATGATTTCTGCGGCTCTGGCTTTGGCAGCATGCGGGCAGGCTAGTGACGCGCCTGACACGCTAACCGATGTCGATATTGCGGCAATTCATAATGAAATGCTGACGCTGGATACGCATATTGATGTGCCGCTAACCTATATGATTGAAGTCGATCCGAGCGGACCAACGGATTTGCAGGTGGATTTACCCAAGCTGCGCGCAGGGCAACTCGATAGCGGGTTCTGGATTGTCTATACGCCGCAGGGGGATTTGACGCCTAAAGGCTATGCCAGCGGTAATGAGATTGCGCAGACGCGGCTTTCTGCCATTCGGAAATTGACGCAAACGCATAGTGACAATTTTGAACTTGCTAAAACAGCGGCAGATGTGCGCCGCATTGTGAAGAGTAATAAATATGCCGTGCTGATCGGAATGGAAAATGCCTACCCGCTGGGAGAGAGCGTAGAGGCAATCCCCGAGCTGGCCGCGCAAGGTGTGCGCTATGTCGGGATTACGCATTTCGGGCATAATCAATTTGGTGATAGCTCGAATTTGAATTTTAAGCGTGACCGCGGGCCTAAATGGAATGGTCTTTCGCCGCTGGGTATAGAGCTCGTCGGCGCGCTTAATGATCATGGCATCATGGTCGATCTTAGCCATGCCGGTAAAGAAACGATGATGCAGGCCGCAGATTTATCGCGCACGCCCATCATCGCCTCCCATAGCGGCGTGAAGGCTGTGGCCGACAGCGCGCGTAATTTGGATGATGAACAGTTGCGTAAATTGCGCGATGTTGGCGGCGTCGCGCAGATGGTGGCCTTGGGCGGCTATGTCAAACTTCCAACAGCCGAGCAGCAAGAGGCGCGCACGGCGCTGGATAAGGAATTTGGCGAGCGCGCAGATTGGGACCAAGCCAAGCGTGATCTCTATGGCGAACGCCGCGCGGCGATTACGGCCATGGCGCCCGAGCCGACCGTCGCTGATTTTGCCGACCATATTGACCATGCCGTAAAAATTGCGGGCATTGATCATGTTGGCATCGCTTCGGACTTTGACGGCGGCGGCGGGATTGCAGGCTGGAAAGACGCGTCTGAGACGCAAAACCTCACCGCAGAATTATTGCGCCGAGGCTATAGCGAAGAAGATGTCGCCAAAATTTGGGGCGGAAATTTGCTCCGTGTTTTGGAAGCTGTCGAAGCCGCCAA
Source organism: uncultured Robiginitomaculum sp. (assembly GCA_938001945.1). Lineage (GTDB taxonomy): Bacteria > Pseudomonadota > Alphaproteobacteria > Caulobacterales > Maricaulaceae > Robiginitomaculum. Next base: position 1,780 of record CALLBH010000101.1, on the reverse strand, counting down.
GAAATAGTTTTTAGCTACGTCATTTGGGCCCGGTTGATTGGATCACTCTAGGGAAGTTCAAATTATGAATTTGAAATCTACCTTTGCGTTGGGCGTAGCCGTAATGGTTTCGGCTTGCGCAACGACATCACCTTCAGTCAATGATGACGCATACCCCGCCGTTCAAATTGCGGGCGTCATGAGCCCGGTTTTTGACGTGGATGTTAGCGCTTTGGAGCGCGCGCTTGCGCCGAGCTATAAAGCGCATGGGGCGCCGAAGCCTTATATTTCGGGTTTGATGTCTGTTCCCGCCGGAGCGGATGGAGGGCAGCTTTTAGGAACAGGTGAGCATCGCATAAAATATCAAATCCCTCGTGATATCTTTTGGCAAATTGGCGGGGAGGGATTTGATGTCGTAGAGCGTCCTGTGCCAACTTTGCACTTGCTTTATGACAAGCGCGGCGCTGATGATCCCAAGGGCGATTATGCAGCGCTTAAGCCCTCTATTCGGCGCGGCGTAACCTTTACAGTATTTGAGCGACCCGTGGACGAGCGGCTTGTTATCACCGTATACCGCACAGATCAGATCCCGCATGAGGCTAAGATGATGGCGCTCAGTTTCGCGCCAATCTCTGTTAATTCCCTATTTTAGGGAGTATTATCCTTAACCACATTTTCGCACTTAAGTCGTATATCTGATGGATATAGGGGACGGTGTGAGACAATTAATCGATAAGTATGAGCGCTTTTTGCGGCTTGGCGATGCGTCGAGCTCCGGTAGCCTTATGCGCGCTCGCGGCGTCTACATCATTGGGTGGGCTGTTGTGTTGTCACAGCTGATTAATCTGGTTCTGATGTATGTCACTTATGGCGGATGGACACTGGATCATATCATTTCGATTGTGGCGGTAACACTCGTTATCACGATGGTCACATCACTGCGCTATACGAAAAAATTCGCGCTTTGTGCATTTCTATATTCAATATTCATCTGGATTGGCATCTTGGCATCATCTCTGCCCGATGGGACTGGCGTCAATTCAGCACTCCTTCCCTTGATTATTGCAGGGTCAATATTGAACGGATTTATTAGCGGTTGGCGGGCCGTAATTTTTTATACGCTCGGCGCAACGGCTGTCATATGGGGCCTATTTGCAGTGTCGCTGAATATGGCGCCTGCCGCAGGTGTATATTTCGCTGATGGTGAATATACGGCACGTATTTTTCAGCGCAGCGTACAATGCTCGCTCGCATTATGGCTTGTTTCAGGGATTGTCGCGTTATTTAGCTTCAATATGCACGGTCTTTTTTCGCGTCTGGAAGCCCAGATTGATCGCGCGCAAAGTGCTGATATGGCTAAATCGCAATTCTTGGCGAATATGAGCCATGAATTACGCACACCGCTTAATGGTGTCATTGGCATGAGTCAGCTTCTGCTGCGTACTGAGCTGGATAGTAAACAGCGCCAATATACAGAGATCGTCAGCGATAGTAGCAAAAGCTTGGTGTCGATCGTCAATGATGTATTGGATTTGTCCAAAATTGATGCGGGTAAAATTCGTATTGCCAATGATAAATTCGATTTGCATCAACTCGTTGATTCACTCATTTCATTGCACCGCCCGGCAACGATAAAGAAGGATATTGGTCTCAATCTAGTGCGCTGTGAAAGGTGCCCGCAAAACCTTATTGGAGACGTGGGACGCTTACGCCAAATCCTAAATAATTTGATCGGAAATGCCGTGAAGTTTACGCATCGCGGGCAGGTTGATGTACATGTCAAAGGCGCCATGTTGTCTGA
>CALLBH010000100.1 GCA_938001945.1 uncultured Robiginitomaculum sp. | reverse complement strand
TGCGCGCGCCTGGAAGGCATTTTGCCCGCGCTCGAGCCCAGCCACGCCCTGCCCCGCGCCATGGACCTCGCAAGCGAGCTTGGCAAAGACGGCCTGATCATCATGAATATGTGCGGCCGCGGCGACAAAGATGTCTTCACCATTGCCGAGGCGCTGGGCGAAGATATTGCCGCAGGCACGGACGGCGAAAATACGAAGGCTTATTAGATGGCTATTCCGATTTCAAATTTGCCAACAGACAATTTATATAAATTTATGGCCATATTTGGCTTAGTCTTAATGTCTATTTCCATATTCACATTCTTAACGACAGCTAGGGATATGGAGCAAAAAATAAATACTGCTGCCGTTGAGGCGGAGCATGCAATGGATATGTTAGAGGATTTAAAGAGTGATTTAAAATCCACCGACGCCTCTAAAGACGAATTGGATCAACAGTTCAACTACTATCAGCAAAGATACTTTGAAACGAAAAAAGCAATTGCAAGCATACCAACTGATTCATACCAAAACTCTTACCTAGCAACTCAAATTGGTTTTGCATTTGGTTTGTTTATATCGGCATTTGGCTTTTTTCTTTGGTACACAAAGCTACAGAAATTCTCAGATGCGATTATCAAAAACGAATATATGGCATCAGTAGCCCTCAATTTAGATAGCCCTAAAATAGATTAGATTTCATAATGACCCAACGCCTTAACGCCACCTTCGCAAAAACATCCACCGCCTTTGTTGCCTATATTATGGGCGGGGATCCTGACCGCGCGGCGTCGCAGCGCGTGATGAATGCCCTGCCCGGTTATGGCGTAGATATTATCGAGCTCGGCATTCCCTTTACCGACCCCATGGCCGACGGCCCTGTGATTGAAGAGGCGGGGATACGCTCGCGTAAATCCGGCACGACCTTGGTCACGATTTTAGAGATGGCGGTGGAGTTCCGAAAAACTAACGCCGACACGCCGATTATCGTCATGGGGTATTTCAATCCGATCCACCAAATGGGCGAAGCTAAATTTGCCAAGGCGGCTTTTGACGCCGGAATTGACGGGGCGATTATTGTTGATCTGCCCCCCGAAGAAGATGCGCCGCTTCGCGAAGCGTTTGAAACGCATGACCTCGCCCTTATCCGTTTGGCCACGCCGACAACCGACGCCGCGCGCCTGCCCGACGTGGTGCGCGGGACAAAGGGTTTTGTTTATTACGTGTCGATGACGGGCGTTACGGGAACAGCTTTATCCGACAGCGGAAGCGGCGATATTTCCGCGCAAGTGGACGCGGTTCGCAAAGCATCGGGCCTGCCTGTCGTCGTTGGTTTTGGCGTCAAAACACCGGAGCGCGCGGCCGAGATTGGCGCAATCGCAGACGGCGTTGTCGTCGGCAGCGCGATTGTCAAAACGTTGCATGAAGACGGCGAAGAGGCCGCCTTGGCACTTGTTAAGTCGCTCGCGGATGGGGCGCATAGCGCCTAGATAACAACATAAAACAATGCCTCATCCTGAGGCGTCTTCGCATAGCCAAGGCGGGACTCGAAGGACGAGGCATTGCGCGTGAATGCGCCGTCCTTCGAGACGCCGCTTCGCGGCTCCTCAGGATGAGGTTTAAAGTTTAACCTTAGTGATGCGCACCGCCGGGGCCGTGGGCGTGACCATGAGCGAGCTCGTCCGGCGATGGCATACGCTTTTCTGTGATCTCAATATCGAAATGTAGCTCTTTACCCGCCATGGGGTGATTGCCATCAATATGGATATTGTCGCCATCAATTTTCGCGATGGTAAATATGCCTTGCTGATCGTCATTATTGACCCGGAATTGCACGCCAACCGTCAAGTCTGCTTCGGGCGGGAATTGACTGCGCTGCACCGTCATCATCAATTGCTCTTGGACGGGGCCATAGGCATCTTTGGCCGCAACAATAACGGTTTTCGTGTCACCCTTTTTCATGCCGATAATTTCTTTTTCCAGCCCCGGCACGATTTGCTGCGCGCCCGTTAAAATCAACATGGGCGGACGCCCGCGAGAGCTATCCATAATTTCGCCGTTTTTATCTTTGAGCGTGTAGTGAAATCCGATAATATTTTGCATTTTAAAAGTCCTTAACTGGCGGCCTATTTGGGCTCTAAAACTGTATCGATTAAGTGGACATAACCGTCGCTGGCCTCACCATTGGCGATGAGGATTTTGGCTGTAACATTTTCATCATCTGAAACGATTATATCTTCGCCATTTCGCATAAATTTGATATCCGTGCCGCGTATCGTTGCCAAATTATACGTCCCGCCGCCCTTGATAATTTCGGCCTCAATGCGGGCGCGATCTATTTTACCTTGAACCATATGAGCCGAAATCAGATAATTGAGTAAGTCACGATTTTGGGGCTGCATGAGTTCCGCCGTGCTCTCTTTTGGTAAGGATTGGAACGCTTTGTTGCTCGGCGCGAAAATCGTAATATTTGTATATTCGGATCCCAGTTCACCCGACGGATGGGCGCCCTTCATGGCGCGCGTCAACAGAACAAAACGGTTCTTGCCCTCAAGGTTCTCACGCAGTGATAAAGCCGCATCAAAACCCATCGCATTTTTTGGCTTCGCCGCGGGCTTAGGGCGTTGTGTTTCTGGGGCCGTTTCAACCTCGGAAGTCGCAACAGGCTGCGAAGCGTCATCCTTTGCGCTACAGCCCCATAAGGACAGAGATAAAGTTACAACGCATGCGAGTTTCAAAATATGAGGCATATCAATTCCTAGCGGTAGTATTACTTGGCCTGATAAACACAAATAAGGCGCTAATTCAAATACTCTGCAATGGCCTGATAAATTTCCTGCCGCCCGCCCAAGGCCCATAAATTTGTATGTCGTCCGCCCGCAATAATGAGCTGTGATTTCTGCCCGCTATAGCCATCATATAGGCGCTGTCCCTCGCCCATCGGAATAACACCATCATTCGTCCCGTGCAGCCACAACATAGGCACATCGCGCCCCGCCAGAGCCTTCGCGCTATCAAATTTATCCTTGGTCAGCGCGCGGGCCGGAAAAATGGGAAAGCGCATCTGCGCCATATCGGCAGCGCTGTTAAAGGGCGCTTCCATGATTAATAATGCAGGCTCATGATGGATCGACAGCTGCGCCGCGACGCCCGCACCCAGCGACGTGCCATAATATATTATACGCGCCTCATCTACGCCCTGCCCGCGCACAAAGCGATATCCTGTTTTCGCGGCATCGGTCACGGATGTCTGTGTCGTCTTGCCTTCATATCCCGGATAACCGGGATAACCGAGCGCGTAGACGCCATAGCCGCGCGCGGCGAAATCGCGGTAAATGTCATGGTTAGAAAACACTGCCGATCCATTGCCGTGGAAAAACATGATGACGGGCTTTGTGTCATCACTCGGCGCGATCCACCAGCCTTGCGGTGTTTCCGTCGCCTGCGGCAGCTCGACAGCGGCAGGAGTGAGATAAACGGGCGGCGGAATGTAGAGCACCTTACGCTGCAGGGCATAGAGCAGCACAAGGATGATGAGATAGATGACGACGAAGATGATCGCGATGTTACGCAGGAAGTTCATTTAATCATACTTTCTTACTCATATAAGGCACGTCATTCCTGCGTATGCAGGAATCTACTCAGGTGTGTCTTTTCCACGTCGACGCATATCAAATAACGCCTCTTCACTCATATCAAAACTTAGATCCAACCATTCAG
>CALLBH010000099.1 GCA_938001945.1 uncultured Robiginitomaculum sp. | reverse complement strand
CAAGAAATATACGGACCGCCTCAAAGCGGCGCGGTCTAAAACAGGAGACACAGACGCTATGTCCATTGGCGTGGGCAAGGTCGAAGGATTGGACTGCGTTGTCCTTGTGCAAAATTTTGGCTTTATGGGCGGATCGCTCGGCATGGCCGCAGGTGAAGGTTTCATCACGGCTGCGCAAACGGCGCTGGCCCGTAAAATGCCGCTGATCGTCTTTACCGCAGCAGGCGGCGCGCGCATGCAAGAAGGCGCGCTATCGCTGATGCAAATGCCGCGCACAACAATTGCCGTGCAGCAGCTGCGCGAAGCGGGTCTGCCCTATATTGTTGTCCTCACTGACCCCACAACAGGCGGCGTCACGGCAAGCTATGCCATGCTCGGCGACGTGCATTTGGCCGAACCCGAAGCGCTGATTTGTTTCGCTGGCCCGCGCGTCATTGAGCAAACAATCCGCGAAAAACTCCCCGAGGGTTTTCAGCGCAGTGAATATCTTAAGGCCAAAGGCATGGTTGATCAGGTTGTTGCGCGCGGCGAGATGCGCGAAACGCTGGCCAAGCTATTGTCTGTGTTGACCCGCCGTCCGCGTGCCAAACGTCCTTATCCACAAACAGCCTAATGACCGCACCAGACTCCCAAACTGAGCAGCGCGTATCTCGCGCGCTGGATGAAATGACGCGCCGTCACCCGCGTAAAATCGATTTAGGTTTGGAGCGCATAGAACGCGTCCTCAAAAAACTCGGCAACCCCCAGCATAAACTCCCCCCGACCATTCACGTTGCGGGAACCAATGGCAAAGGCAGCACGGTTGCCCTGCTGCGCGCAATGGCGCAGGCGCAGGGGCTAAATGTCCATGTCTACACCTCCCCGCATCTGGTCAAATTTAATGAACGCATCGTGCTGTCCAGCGCGCAAATTCAGGACGGCCCTCTGGCCGAGTATTTGGAGCGTGTAACCGAGGCCTCCGGCGAGGACGCGCTGACCTTTTTCGAAGCCACCACTGCAGCCGCCTATCTCGCCTTTAGTGAGCACCCCGCCGATTTAGCCATTATCGAAGTTGGCCTTGGCGGACGCTATGACGCGACCAATGTCATCACGCCGGCGCTGTCACTCATAACGCCGATTGATTATGATCACGCCGAATTTTTAGGGCGTGATCTGGCAAAAATTGCGCGCGAAAAAGCAGGCATTATCAAACGCCATACGCCCGTTATATTTGGCCACCAAAATGATCTCGTCAGCGCGGTTTTGCGCAGCGAAGCCGATAAATTACGCGCGCCCAGCACAGCCCTCAATGAGCAGTTCCGCGCTTACACCGAACACGGAAAGCTTATCTTCGAAGATGACGACGCCCTACTCGATTTACCTATGCCTGCCCTAGCGGGCGCGCATCAAATCCAAAATGCGGCGCTGGCTATTGCCGCCGCGCGCGTGCTTAAAATTGACGATAAAGCGATTGCCAAGGGATTGACGCAAGTGACATGGCCTGCGCGCCTCCAGCCGCTCACCACGGGCCCGCTGGCCGAGATGGCGGCGGCCGAGGGCGCAGAGCTGTGGCTTGACGGCGGGCACAATCCCCATGCGGCCCGCGTTCTGTCTCGCGCAATGGCTGATCTCGAGGCCCGCGACCCCCGCCCGCTTGTCATGATTATGGGCATCCTTGCTAATAAAAATGCAGGCGGATATTTAGATGAATTTGAAGGCCTCGCCAGCGCGCTTATCGCTGTTGATATTGAAGGCCATAGCGCGTTGTCGCCAGATATCTTAACCGAGCTTGCCCGCGCGCGCGGCATGGTCGATCAAATCTCAAACAACCTAACCGACGCCGTGCAGAGCGCCATAAATACAGGCCAAGCCCTGTCGCGCGAAACACCGGAAGAGCCAATGATTTCTCCGCGCATTTTAATTTGCGGATCGCTATATTTGGCGGGGCAGGTTTTGGGGATGAGCTAAGGCTATCTTTTAGTAGCGAGGAAAGGTCTTCTCTTTTTCCACCTCAAATGGCCGACCTTTATTCTTTTTCTTATATTTACGTTGATAGGCTCTACGTTGTTTCGTTACCTCGTAAAGCACTATGCCTGACGTTGTTCCCAAATTTAGGCTTTCGATCATTCCAAACATCGGGATACTGATACAGAGTTCAGCGTTTTCAACAGCCTCGTCAGTTATACCACTCGACTCGGAACCAAACCAAATTGCAAGTTTTGCGGGCTTCGTATAATCCACTTCATCAAGTATGGCGTTTTGCTTTCCTTTTTTATGAGGCGAAGTCACCATGGAAGTGAAATTGTTTTTCTTTAAATGTTCAATGCAATCTTGAGTGCTATCAAAGCGTTTTACAAAACTCCATTTAATCGCAGAAACAGATGTTGCTGAAAGAGCTTTGCGTTCTCGCATTTCTTGCCAATCATCCGGCAAGCTTTTCTTGGGATCAATAACATAAACTTTTTCGACGCCCAGCGCATTTACGTTTCGGATTATCGTACCAATGTTTACGATAATCTTGGGGTCTTCAATGACCGCAATAACATTCTTACATTGATAATCTTTTATTGCATCAGCCCGTTTTCGAGCTGATGACTTTCCCTTTTTGGGTGTTTCATCCGTCACGTCTAAATTCCAATCAAGCGTGTTCAGCAACCCATTCAGCGAGCTTAGTCTTTGTCATCGCGCCAACTTTCGTGGCGACGACTTGGCCTTCTTTGAAAATCATCAGCGTCGGGATGCCGCGCACATGGAACTTACCCGGTGTGTCGGGGTTATCGTCAATGTTGAGTTTGGCGACAGTCAGCGCGTCGCCCATATCTTCGGACAGCTCTTCGAGGCCCGGGCCCATTTGTTTACACGGTCCGCACCATTCAGCCCAGAAGTCGAGCAAGACGGGTTTGGAGGATTCGATTACGTCGGTTTTGAAACTGTCATCGGTAACTTTAACTGTGGCCATGGGGCGCTCCTTTAATCTGTTATAATGCAGGTAAGAACGACGGATAGATTCGTCAAGACACGTCCCCGCGAGCCGCCGCTTTCATAAGATCGACGCCATCCAGCAAATCGCTAGGCAATTCCATCAAGCGCGCTTGATCCGTCCACAAGAGCGCGCAATGCACGCTTTTGCGCGGATATATAGAGCGCGCCAAAGCGCGGTAAGCCGCCATTTGCGCAATATATATTTGCGCAACATCCTCGGGGTTTTGCGGGGCGGGACGGTTAGATTTGTAATCGACAATCCAGACTTCGGTGTCCGTCACGGTGATACGATCAACTTGGGCGTTGATATAAATGTCGGCGGGAAGGCCGTCGGCTTGACCTGCAAGGCTGACTTCGGCCTGACTGCCGGGCGCGAAAATATGCGCGAAATCTTCGTGGTCCAGCACGGTGAAAATTTCATCCATCATGGCCGTGATTTCGCCTGCGCTCATATCCGCGCGCGCGCCAAGGAACTGCTGCGCGACATCACGGCGCCGCGCTGTTTCAATGTCAGGCAGAATTTCGAGGAGTTTATGAATGCGGCGTCCACGTTCAAATCGATCATGACCGCGGCGCGCAATATCGAGCGGCGAGCGCGAAGGCGGGCCGGCATCATCACCCGCCAGCAAGTGCGAGGGCGTGACATGGCGCGGGGGCGGGCCATCGGCAGCAGGCGAGCGTTTGGCCCAATCAGGAATATCTGTTTGCGATAATATATCAGTATGCGCCGTCAGATGAGATATGCCCGCGCCGTAGACCTGTATCGCGCCAAATTGATCATGCGGCTCTTCGCGCACCTCATCGCCGAGCGCCGCAAAGCCGCGCTCCATCCACTGATACCAGCTGCCGTCTTTGGCTTTAAGCTCTTTGCTACGTCCGCCCGTTTCATAGCCGCAAAAAATAAGGCGCGTTTCCGCGCGGGTCATCGCCACATAAAGCAGGCGTAAATATTCGCCCGTCATATCGGCGTCGCGGCGATTATAAACCCCAGACAGCGATGCGGGGCGCGCCCCTTTGCTGATGCGCGCGGCATATCCCAATTCGGGCAAATCCTGCGGGACGAGCGCTTTGCCTTTATCGGCAGGAATATCATAAGTGTCAGGCAGAATAACGACAGGGCTCTCTAGTCCCTTGGCCCCATGAACCGTCATGACCCGCACTTCATCGCCGCCGCTATCGGCTTCGCGTTTTAACTCGCTTTGATAGGTTTCAAATTCATGGATAAACCCATCAAGGCTTGGCGCGCCGCGGCGTTGATGCTCCAGCGCGCGCGATAGAAACGCCTCAATCGGGTCGCGCGCCTCTGCGCCGAGGCGGCGTTCAAAACGCGCCATAACGGATGTCCCGTCTTTAAAAACATAGGCCAAAACGCGGGCGTAAAATTCATAGGGCGCAAGACTGCGTGACCATGTGATCCATTTATTTAGCGTGCCGCGCACCTCTAGCACCTCTGGGAATGGCGCTGCGGTGACAGCTTCAAATAGTGACCCCTCACGCTCAATCGCTAGCGCCATAAGCGCCTCTTCGGGCAGGCCAAATATGGGCGAGCGCAATAATTCTGCCAGTGACAAATCATCATCGGGAAGCGCGAGAAATTTGCCCAGAGAAACCAAATCCTGCACGCCAATATTATCGGGCAGTTTTAATCGATCCGCCCCCGCAACTGCGACGCCCTCTTTTTTAAGATTGCGAATGAT